>CALRTD020000107.1:0-10339 GCA_943371015.1 Synechococcus sp. UW140
GCCGGAGCAACGGAAGACATTGCGTGGTTTGAGCCGTTCTATCTCAAAACTTTTCAGCCGGGGCCGCAGCGCTCGGGCAGTTAATCCTCCGCGAAAACGCAGCAGCAGCAAAAAAAGCTGCTAATCTAAACCTTCGAGATCTTCGCTTCAACCTTCGAGGTCTTCGCTTCAACCTTCGAGGTTTTAAAAACCTCGAAGGTTGAAGTTTCAAAACACCGAAGGATTGAAGAACCAAACAACGTCTCATTGCATGAGACGAGTTTAGTAACTTCCCGGAAATTTGCCAGCTGCATTGAATATCGAACAGCTTTATGCCGATTACAAAAACCTGGTGTATAACCTCGCACTGCACTATGTGCAGAACATTGAAGATGCAGAGGAAATTACACAGGATGTTTTTGTGGCTGTTCACCAATCGGCAGAACGGTTTGAGCAGCGTTCGGCGGTAACTACCTGGATGTATCGCATCACCGTTAACAAATCGCTTGATTTTATCAGAAGCCGGAAGCGTAAAAAACGATTTGCATTTTTTACCGCATTGTTTGGCGATGATGGCCGCGAACAAGTGCAACTGCATTCGGAATTCAGCCACCCGGGCGTGCTGCTTGAGCAGAAAGAAGCACTGCACACTATTTTCAGGCACATCAACAGCCTGCCGGAAAACCAGAAAACGGCGCTGATTCTGATGAAAATAGAAGGCCGCACACAACAGGAAACAGCAGAAATTATGAATACTTCGGCGAAAGCTGTTGAATCGCTGGTGCAGCGGGCAAAAACAAATCTTTCAAAAAAACTAAATCCGACCGAAGGAAAAGCTTCCGAAGGTCGTCTTAACCAATAACTGAACAATGATGAAACCGGACCTCAAACTTCTCTCCACCATTCGCCCTGCCGAAGTTTCTCCGTTTCTGTTTACACGGATTGAACAGCGCCTGAAACAAGTGCCAACCGATAAACTTTCGCCTCTTGCTGCGTGGAGCATTGCAGCTGCTGTTGCCGCCGTGCTGGTCGTAAATGTTGCACTTATTTCAACAGCCGGGAATTCGGTTCAGCACGAACCATCAAACGTCATGCTGTCGTCGTTAAACAATTTGTATAATGAGTAAGTCGAAAATACTGATTGGTGTAATTGTATTGCTGGTGCTTACCAACGCAGCCTTACTTTTTATGCTGAAACGCGACGGGCGCGGCATTCCTCCGCACGAAATACCACGGCAGAAAGTAATCGAGCATCTCGGCTTTAGTGAAGAACAAGTGAAAAGCTACGATGCTTTGATTACAGAACACCGCAAAGCGGTGCGGGCAAACGAAGATCAGATTCTGCAACTGCGCACATCACTTTATCGAGAACTAACTACAGACGCTACCGCTGAAAAAGATTCGATTATTATCCGCCTCGGCGAGTTGCAAATGCGTACCGAAGAAATTCATTTCAACCATTTTAAAGATATACGCAAGATCTGCACTGCTGAACAGCAACAACGGTTTGATGAATTTTCGGGCGAACTTGCCCGGCTGTTTTCGAAACCTCGTCCGCCCCGCAAACCCGATTAATGAAAAGCCTTTCAATCATCATACTGCTGTTTTTATCGGGGCTTAGTTTGGCTCACGGGAAAACTGTGACGATTTGTCTGGATCCTGTTTTTGGCCAGTCAGTATTGAAAAGTGGAGAAACATATTTTCACCATCAATCAGGCGATAGTTTGAAGATTGATGAGTGTACTTTTTATATCTCTTCGATTAATTTTCGTTTTAATGATTCAATTGTTTTTTCTCCAGAAAAATCGTTTCATCTAATTTCGATTCGCGACAGCGCATCGTTAACCTTAATCTGTACAGTTCCGGATCAGTTGCATTGGAACAATCTTACATTTCATCTTGGTATCGACAGTGCAACGAGTACATCAGGCGCACTGGGAGGTGTTCTTGATCCGGCCAACGGCATGTACTGGGCCTGGCAAAGCGGCTACATCAATTTCAAATTAGAAGGAACTTCGGCACGATGTCCGGCACGCAACAACCGGTTTCAGTATCACCTCGGTGGTTATACAGTGCCGAATAATGCACTGCAGGAAGTAAATGTAAACGTGCCGGAAACAAATTGCATCCGCCTTGCCGTTGATGCTGAACGTTTTTTTGATGCGGTGAATATTGCCGAAGTACACACAATAATGTCGCCCGGCAAAAAAGCGGTTGAACTTTCGGCAGTAACGGCACAACTGTTTTACATCAGGCCATGAAAAAGCACACGCTGATACTGCTTGCAGTTACTGCACTGGTCATGGCATTTAAAGCTGTGCAGCCGGGCTTTGATGCACCTGAACATTTTCCGAAGCCGGTTTATAATTTCAATAAAAATCCGCTCCGTGCAGAAACCATTCAGTTGGGCCGGGCCTTATTTTATGATCCGCAACTTTCGCGGAACGGAATGATTTCATGTGCATCGTGTCACTCGCAGTACACCGGCTTTGCTCATGTGGATCATGATCTCAGTCACGGTATTGATGACCAGATCGGAAAACGAAATGCTCCTGCACTGATGAACTTAGCCTGGCAGCGCAGCTTTATGTGGGACGGTGCCGTTAATCACCTCGATGTACAGGCGCTTGCACCGATTACACATAAAAAAGAAATGGGCGAAACGCTGAAGAATGTGGTGAACAAACTTCAGCAATCCTCCATTTATCCCGGCCTTTTTTATTCCGCTTACGGTGATTCAGCAGTAACCGGCGAACGCATTTTGCTGGCACTTTCGCAATTTCAGCTTACGCTCATTTCGGCCAGTGCCAAATACGACAGTGTAAAAACCGGTACAGCAAAATTCACAGCAAAAGAAGAACGCGGCTATGCGCTGTTTAAAGCAAACTGCAACAGCTGTCACCGCGAACCACTGTTTACAACCGGCGGTTTCAGCAGCAACGGCCTGCGTACTGACACAACACTGAACGACTACGGCCGCGGCGCTATTACCGGCCTCAGCAAAGACTCACTATTGTTTAAAATTCCGACGCTGCGCAATATTGAGTTTACATATCCTTACATGCACGACGGGCGTTTCAGAAAACTTTCGGAAGTCCTTACACATTACAGTACCGGCATTGTACATCACAAAAATCTTCCTGCCGAATTACAGCACCCCCTTGCACTTACACCCGATGAGCGAGTTGACCTCACTGCTTTTCTGCTCACGCTTACCGATAAAAAATTCCTTTACAATCCTGCACACAGCTATCCGAAAACTATTTTATCGCCACAGTGAAGGATTGGCGCAGCAGTATCGTCTCAACAGTAATTCAACCAAACCCGAAAATGAAAAAGTCAATCGCTACACTTTCTCTGCTTGCTTCTGCTGCTGCCTGCTTTGCACAAGGTCCGGTTATTACAGCCTGGCTTCAAAACAGTACAGTAATGGGGCAACATTATGTACAAAATAATCCGACACCTTTTCAGGATAATGTACTAGCCAATGTGCAAACTGTACAGTACTCCACCAGTTGGGTGTATGTGAGTACCAATGGAATTCCGGCCTACATTACCGGGCCTTTTCTCGACGGTAATCCCTCGCTGGCCAGCGACCAGAATGCAATTTTCAAACTACCGCTTACACCGCAACCCAACACCGGTAATCCAACCAGCACAACGCCGGGCAACATAGGTGTATTTATTAATGGTGTGGCGCTGTTCGATTATCGCGACGGAGTTTCGTGGCGACTTGCTTCCGGCACTGAACAAGGCGGACCGATACAAGGACCTCCCGGCGATGGTGTTTGGAACCGCGATGCAGTTGTAGCCGAACGTCTTGGTTTCGATTGTGCGAAAGGGCATCCGGCAATGGGCAACTATCACCACCACCAAAACCCATCGGCATTTGATCTCGATCTGAATGTGCTTTCAACCATCTGCTCCACGTATGATGCCGACGGGCTTTATGTTATCGACAGCACAGTACACTCGCCCCTTATCGGTTTTGCATACGACGGCTATCCGATTTACGGCGCATACGGCTACCAAAACACCAACGGAACCGGCCCGATTGTGCGAATGAAATCAAGCTATCAGTTGCGCAATATCACCGTTCGCACACACTATGCTGATGGCAGCGATGTTACCGACGGCCCTCCGGTAAGCACAACTTATCCGCTTGGCCGCTACCGCGAGGATTATGAGTTTATTGCACATCCGAATGACCCGGATTACTTAGACGAACACAACGGACGCTTTTGCATTACTCCCGAATATCCGAACGGAACGTATGCATATTTCTGCACCGTTGATGCCAACTGGAACTCAGCCTATCCGTATGCCGTAGGGCCAACGTTTTATGGTGTGCTGGCTGTTTCAAAAGTGACTTCAATTAATGAACCGACAACCGTTTATACTGCTCCGACAGGAATTTCACAAAATGATTTTGAGCAACTGAACATCACGCTTTACCCGAATCCGTCTGATGAATTTATTGTGCTGCAGGCCGGAAGTATTGTAACGGCTAATCTTCAGGTACGCATTTACGACAACACCGGACGATTGGTTCAGCAAAGCCAGATCAGTCAGGGAAGCACACTGGCATGGATAGACACACGCACACTTTACAACGGAAGTTATTATGCAGAAGTTGTTTCGGGAGAAAGCAAACGTGTATTGCAATTTATAGTAGCCCATTAAAGAAAAAGCAGAAAACAGCAGAAACCCGAAAAGCGCCGCATGATTTCATGCGGCGTTTTTGTCTTCCTACGTTTCAGGTAAAAAAATCAACGCTTCGCACATTTCATACTGTAAAGAACAAATCAGGCTGCACATTTTTGCAGCATGGAAATAAGCGAAAATACACAACTCATGTGCGGAACACTGCTGGTTACTGTTCCAACCATTGCCTACGGCGGCACATTTCTGCTCAAGGTTCTATCGGGCAAATCGCCGGTTCCGCTTACTGATTTTCAGAAGTCAATGTTCAGAGCCGGTCATGCGCATGCAGGCGTTCTGGTTTTGCTTGCGCTTATCGTTCAGCCGCTTATTGATGCAGTTGACTTCGGAACCGTTACCGAATGGCTTGTGCGTTCGGGTTTCGGTGTGGCGGCATTGCTCATCAGCGGTGGATTTTTTGCTTCTGCCGGACATAAAAATGCAACCGCTCCCAATAAATGGATTGGTTTGATTTGGGTTGGTGCGCTTGTGCTTACCGCAGGATTGCTCACCCTCGGCCTTGGTCTGATTCTCAATTAACCCGTATTTCATAACTTCAATGCCTCAAATGACACGCACTCTTCTTTTTCTGTTTCTGATTTTTTCGTTTGCCGCTTCGGCGCAAACTCCTTCGCAAACTGTGCGGGGAAAAGTAATTGATAACCAAACCAAAGCTGCATTGCCCGGTGTTGTAGTGATACTTGGCGACAGCGGCACTTCTGTTCGTTCAACGGCAAGTGATGTTTCGGGTAACTTCCGTTTCGAGAATGTTCCGGTTGGCCGACAATTAGTTCGCTTCAAAATGCTTGGCTATCGCGAGCGGGGAATGAACATTGTAGTGAGCGCCGGCAAAGAAGTTGTGCTTACGGTTGAAATGGAAGAGTCGGTAATTCAATCGAAAGAAGTTGTGATTACAGCCGAGCAGCAGAAAGGAAAACCGAACAACGAAATGTCGACCGTTAGCGCCCGCTCGTTTTCAATTGAAGAAACACAGCGGTATGCAGGCAGTCTCGGTGATCCGTCCCGAATGGCTGCTAACTATGCAGGTGTGAGCGGCGCACAGGATTCGCGCAATGATGTTGTAGTACGCGGTAATTCGCCGCTCGGGGTGTTGTGGCGCTTGAATGGTCTTGATATTCCGAACCCTAATCACTTCGGCTCTTTTGGCAGTACCGGCGGACCGGTAAGTATCCTCAACAACAACGTGCTCGACAATTCTGATTTTATGTCGGGTGCTTTTCCGGCCGAATATGGTAATGCAACTGCCGGTGCATTTGACCTGAAACTGCGCAATGGCAATAATGAAAAGTTTGAGTTTTTAGGACAGGTTGCATTCAACGGTTTTGAAGGCGGAATTGAAGGCCCACTGAGTAAAAAACATAATGCTTCGTTTCTCGTTAATTACAGATATTCAACACTTGGTTTGTTCAGCAAGTTAGGTATCAGTTTCGGAACAGGAACTGCTGTGCCAAAGTATCAAGACTTATCGTTTAAGCTGAATTTCCCGACAGAAAAGTTTGGTACACTTTCGATCTGGGGAATTGGCGGACTGAGCAATATTGAGTTGCTCGATAGTCAGCGCGATACCACAGAGCTTGATCTTTACACCATTGGCGGTTTTGACACCTACTACGAAACGCGCATGGGTGTTGGCGGAATTACGCACATTATTCCGTTCAGCGATCGGACATACGGACGGCTCAATATTGGCGTAACGCTTCAGCAGAATAAAGTGAGACTCGATTCTGTTTCATTTACCGACAACACATTCTGGCCGAGCTATGGAAGTAATTTCCGTCAGACAAAAGTAACCGGTAACTATACAGTAGTTACAAAGTTCAATGCCCGAAACACGCTGAAATCAGGCATTTACGCCGATCTTTATGATTTCTTGCTGCTCGACAGTACAAACATCACTGCAACAACATTTCGCCGATTGCGTGATACAAAAGATGGCACATTTTTACTTCAGGCGTATTCACAATGGCAGCATAAATTTACTGACCTGCTTACGCTGAACACGGGCTTGCATTATCAGCAGTTAATGCTGAATAATTCGCAAAGCGTTGAGCCACGTGTTGGTTTGCGCTGGCAGGTGAATGAAAAGAATGCATTGAGCTTTGGTTCAGGCTTACACAGCCAAATGCAAACTATTTTCACTTATTTCAATCAAACATTACTGCCCGACGGCAACTACATCCTCACCAATAAAAATCTTGATTTCACACGAAGTGCTCATGCAGTTCTTGCCTGGGATCGCACACTCGGATCAAATGCACGTATAAAAGTGGAAGCCTATTATCAGTATTTATTTGATGTACCGGGATTGGATCGTGTAACTGTGTATTCGGGACTGAATGAAGGTGCTGACTTTAATGCGCCGGGAATCGACAGTTTGGTTAACAACGGAAAAGGCCGCAACTATGGAATTGAGATTACTGCCGAACGTTTCTATAACAAAGGCTGGTACTTCCTCTCTACTATTTCACTCTTTGAATCGAAATACACCAGTTTTGGAAGTCCCGAAAGAAACACCGCTTTCAACGGAAATTATGTAGTGAATTTGCTTGGAGGAAAAGAAATCAAGCTAAGTTCAAAAAATATGCTTTCGTTTGATCTTCGCGGAAACGCAGCAGGCGGTAAACGCTACATTCCAATTGATCTTGCTGCATCATCGCTGGCAGGTGAGGCTGTTTATGATTTGAATCGTGCTTATACCCTGCGCTACAACGATTATTTCAGAATCGATCTGCGTATTGGATTTACGCGCAACGGAAAGCACATTACTCAAACCTGGGCAGTTGATTTGTTGAATATTACAAACAATAAAAATGTATTCACACAGGAATACGATGCTGATTCAAATACAATAAAAACCAATTATCAGACCGGATTTCTGTTCATCCCGCAATATAAAATTACGTTCTGATGAGTAGCGGCGATAGTTCAAAAAAAGAAACAATTAATGATCTTCGGGAACGGATCATTGGCATTCCAGTAGTAGGTTTATTTGGCATGCTGATGAGCCGGGGAAGCAATGTAATTGGCTATCTCGAATCGTTTTTGCTTTCTATATTTTTTACTTTTTCACTCTGGCATTTGATGCGGTATCTGGTAATCAGACTCCGCTCAAAATTCCCCGGATTATCGAATACCCGAAAACGAATCATCCGTCAGTTAGGCATTGGCATTCCGGCCACACTGATTTTCATGACGGTGTTTTGTTTCATCTATGGATTCGTGAAGTTCGGCATAGAAATGCCGCTGAAACCTATTGTTGTTAATGGTTTA
Organism: Synechococcus sp. UW140; assembly: GCA_943371015.1. Lineage (GTDB taxonomy): Bacteria > Bacteroidota > Bacteroidia > Palsa-965 > Palsa-965. The sequence goes on from CALRTD020000107.1 coordinate 7,972, forward strand.
GTGGGATTATTAATTACACTTTTCATTTCCACCATCTACGAATGTTTTTACTTTTTTGAACAATGGAAAAACAGTTTACTTGAGGCACAAGAGCTAAAACGCCAGCATGTAATTTCACAGTTCGAAACGTTAAAAAGTCAGGTTAATCCGCACTTTCTTTTCAATAGTTTAAATACGCTTACTGTATTGATTGAAGAAAATCAGCAGCAGGCGGTTGATTTTGTACAGCAGCTCTCACAGGTGTATAGGTATGTATTGTATGCGCGAGAAAAAAACACGGTAGCACTTTCCGAAGAAATTAATTTCATTAAATCATACTTATACTTATTACAAATCAGGTTTGGCGATCACCTGAAAACAGCATTAAGCATTGAGCCTAAAACAGAACAGCTGCATATTCCGCCTCTGGCACTTCAGCTGCTGGTGGAGAACGCAATCAAGCACAATGTAATTTCTGAGTCACAGCCGCTGAAATTAAGTATTACATCCGATGAATCCGGAGAACTGATTGTTACCAACGAATTGCAGAAAAAGTCAAACCCCGAAGCTCCCGGTGGTTTTGGACTAAGCAGTATCAAGCAACGTTATCAGCTGCTTGGCAACAAACAGATTACCATTTTGCAAGGATTAAATGACTACAAAGTAATACTTCCGTTACTTCAACCTCATCATTCATGAACATTCTGATTTTTGAAGATGAACAACCTGCTGCCCGCCGAATTGTAAAATTGGTGCAGGAGCTTTTACCGCAGGCAAATATTACCGGTACGGCAGATAGTATAAGAGCTGCAAAAGAATTATTGAGCAATACTACTTCGCCTGATTTAATTTTGGCAGACATCCAACTGGCCGACGGTTTGAGTTTCGAAATTTTTGAAGATGTACCGTTGCAGTGTCCTGTTATTTTCACCACTGCTTTTGACGAGTATGCGATACGCGCATTTCATGTAAACAGTATTGATTATTTACTAAAACCAATTGATCGTACTGCACTTTCAAAAGCACTTACCAAATATCAGAATCTGTTCAACAATGGAGCGGGCAGTTTTCCTCCGCAACTGCTACAGCAGCTCATGCAGCAACTCAATACAAAAAAAACTGCCTATAAAACACGCTTTGTAGTTCATAAAGGCGCGCAAATAATTCCGGTTACCGCCAGTGAAATTGCGTGGTTTGTAACAGAAGACCGGGTGCTGTTTTTGCATACGTTCAGCGGACAGCGCTACATTTGCGAACATACACTGGATGAATTGGAAACGCTGCTTGATCCGGCTGATTTTTACAGAGCTAACCGGCAGTTTGTAGTTTCTGCTAAGGCTGTGCGTGCTGCCGAAAACGGATTTAACGGGAAACTTCATGTGTACCTGAATCCGGCCCCTGAAGATGCTGTAGTTGTGAGCCGCGAGAAAGCCGTACAATTCAGAGAGTGGCTGGCCGGCATGCAATAACTCAGCGCCCGCGTTTACGCTCCTCTGCAGGTTCGTTGTAATACAACTTTACAATATCTATTCCGGCTTGTTGATGACGGCGGTTCAGATATGCGTATGGATTTGATGCACTTCCTTCATAGAGGTACGTGTATTCATCATACAATACTGCATTTTTATAGACACGAACGGCTTCGAGCCTGCTCAAACTATCGCGTGTATATTTCAATAGTTCTTCGCCGGAGTTAATTCCGCTCATGGTAAATAACCGGCTGCTTAATCGCCCCAAACTATCATACTCATACCGATACACATTGTAGTTTCCGCCGGCAATAAACGAAAGCCGTTCTTCAAGCACTCTGCCTGCTGCATCAAAGTCTGATATTGATTGCCGGTAGGGCTTGCCCTCATCGTTCAGTGCAATTTGTGTAAGCTGCTTGTCGGAGTATTTCTCGTATCTAAATTGTTCTTCTGAAATAATAGTTTGTACGCCAAGTATAAAGTGCTGGTGGTTGCGCCCCAAATTTGTTTCACGCACATGAATACGCACAGCCGGCGAATTATCAACGTTCCATGTATAATACCAAGTGTTGTAATAATCGGCATCACAGAGCCGGCGCATGATGATACGGTTCTGTGTATCGTAAGCATAATGAATGAAAACTGTATCGTATAAATAGGTTTTCTTGTAATCAATCCGTTCAGGACGAATACGGCGGCCTCTGCGGTAAACTGCGGGTGTAACAACTTCTTCGAGCTTGGTTGTTCGAACCCGATTGCGCCAATAAAGTGAAAGATTACCGAGCGAATCAAACTGATAATACTCTCGCAAACCTTTGTCATCAATGACCTGCTGATCGGGTTTATATTGAAGAGCAATATTTACAAATTTGATTTTATTGGCAACAACACTGTCACGGTTAAAGGAAAGAGGAACACCA
>CALRTD020000108.1:0-10327 GCA_943371015.1 Synechococcus sp. UW140
AAATAATTCCCCCTGCAATCAGAAACGACTCCGGCATCAGCAAGCTGTGATAGATAATGAGATACTGCGAGAAGAACAAAATCAGTTGTAAAAACAGCGTAAGCCACCAATTCCCGCCCGATTTTTTCAGCACAACAGAACCCAGCCAGAATACAAGTAATACATTCATCAGCAGTATCGCAAGCTGCGCAGCTTTTATGTAAAGTTCAGGATGTGCAATTACATCATCGGCAACCGAATCGGCGGTGCGAAATAAATACACCGTACGGATTACTACTGCTGTAAATGTCTGTACAGTTGTGCCCGGATTGTCTGTATGTCCGATGTCGGCAGAACCCTCGGCCAGTGTAAGCCCGTTCAGCAGATACGCATAGGCCGGGTCAGAACCTGTATAATGCTGAACAGGATGCTGAATGATGTGCATAATACCAAGCGCCGCAACTATTGCCGGAAATACAAGCAGTAAAAGCAGTTTGGTGTAACGCGGCATATTGATTTTGAGATTTCACGGTAAATCTCGCCGACTAAATTATAAACAATACAGCTAAGGCCGTATCAGCACCTTATCTTCGCAATACATTATGGCCAAAACCAAAACTGTTTATTTCTGTCAAAACTGCGGCGCGCAATCGCCCAAGTGGATCGGGCGTTGTCCTTCGTGCGGTGAGTGGAACACCTTTGCCGAGGAAATTGTGACCAAAACAGCGCATCCGCAGGCGCCGGCGTTTGTGAGCAAAGCTTCGGGCGGAAGAACCTCAAAGCCGCAGCTGCTGAGTGCTGTTACTGTTGGCGAAGAAGTTCGTCTGCCGGTTTACGATAAAGAACTGAGCCGTGTGCTGGGCGGCGGACTTGTACCCGGCTCACTCATTTTGTTTGGCGGCGAACCGGGCATCGGAAAATCAACCCTGATGCTGCAACTGGCCACCAACCTAAAAGGCACGCGGGTGCTGTATGTTTCGGGCGAAGAAAGCGAACAGCAAATCAGGATGCGTGCAGAACGCATCGGCATTAAAAATCCGGATTGCTATATACTCACCGAAACCAGCACACAGCACATTTTTCAGCAGATCGAACAGATTGAGCCGCAACTGCTCATTATCGACTCGATACAAACGCTGCACACAGCACACATTGAATCATCGCCCGGAAGTGTTTCGCAGGTGCGTGAGTGCGCAGCTGAATTGTTGCGGTATGCAAAAGAATCGGACGTGCCGGTGTTTCTGATCGGGCACATTACCAAAGAAGGTTCGCTGGCCGGTCCCAAAGTACTTGAGCACATGGTTGACACTGTGCTGCAGTTTGAAGGCGATCGTAATCACGTTTACCGTTTGCTTCGCACGGTTAAAAATCGTTTCGGCAGCACCAGCGAACTCGGCATTTACGAAATGCAGGGCAGCGGACTGCGCGAGGTGAATAATCCTTCTGAAATTCTGATTACCGCGCGCGAAGAACCTGTGAGCGGCGTAACCATTGCTGTATTGCTCGAAGGCATGCGTCCCATGCTTATTGAAACGCAGGCACTGGTCAGCACAGCCGCATACGGAACACCGCAGCGCTCGTCAACCGGGTTCGATTTGCGTCGCCTTTCTATGCTGCTGGCCGTGCTCGAAAAACGATGCGGCTTCAGGCTCGGACAAAAAGACGTTTTCCTGAACATCGCCGGCGGACTCAAAGTAGAAGACCCCGGCATTGATCTGGCGGTGGTTTGTGCTGTACTTTCTTCCAATGCCGATATTCCGATTCAACCCGGCGTTTGCTTTGCCGCAGAAGTTGGATTGAGCGGAGAGATCCGCCCGGTAAACCGTATTGAGCAGCGCATTGCCGAAGCCGAGAAATTAGGCTTCAAAGAAATTTACATCTCCAAATACCACAAAGGCTTAAAGCCTGGTGATTACAGCATCAAGCTGCATCAGTGCGGGAAAATTGAAGATGTGTTTGGTGGGTTGTTTGGGTAGTCAGCTTACCGCGCTTTCCAGCAATTTCAGCGTTCCGGCATCTGCATTCAGTTCGGCTTTGATGCCGAGCGGCAATGTAAGTTTATCGCGCACGTGCCCGAACGGAAAACCGGTAATCACCGGAATGCCGAGACCGCCCAGCTTTTGTTTCAGCACTTCATCAAGCGTGAATGATTTGTCGGGCTCTTCGGCTTCGCATTTTGTGCAGGCACCCCACACAATGCCACTGATTTTACGCAGTGTTCCGTTCAATTCAAGTTGGGTAAGCAGCCGGTCTATTGCGTAAGGCTCTTCTTCAGTTTCTTCGATGAAAAGAATTGCGCCGGTGTAGTCGGGCATCCACGGAGTTCCGTTCAGCGCGCAGAGTACAGTTAAATTACCGCCAAGCAAAATTCCGGATGCTTTTCCTCCGGCAATAACTGCTTTTGATGTATCGGTGGCGGTATGAAATGTTGGCGTTTCAGCTTCGACAACTATGCGTAAAAACTGTTCCGTTGTAAAGCCTTCCCAGGTTGAATTGCCGACGGGGCCGTGAAAACTTACCATGCCGGTTTGTGCCTGAAAAGCCAGCAGCAGTGTAGTTATGTCGCTGAAACCGCTCAGCACTTTGGGTTGAGCTGCTGCTTTGTGTAAATCGAGCAGGGGAAGCAATCGTGCACAACCCCAGCCTCCGCGCATGGCAATGATGCCGCGCACTTCTCGGTCTTCAAACAGACTTTGCAGTTCAGCAGCCCGCACCGCATCAGTACCGGCCAGGTAGCCGAAACGCTGCGTAAGTGTATCGCCGTGTTTCACCCGGAAGCCAGCGTTTTCCAAAGCCAGCGTAGCTTTCTGAATACTTTCGGCATTGAAAATGGCGCCGGCCGGTGCAGTGAGTGCAACCCAATCGCCGCGTTTGAGGCGGGGCGGTTTTGTGCTTTTTGTTTCGCCGGAAGCGACTCCTGCACGAAGCGATCCTGCAAGTACACTTCCCGCCGCTAAAGCAAGCGAACGCTGTAGGAAAAGACGGCGGCTGTTGTGCGGCATGTGTGTGAAGATAGCAAATTGTGCGCCGGAGTTGGTGTGCTTTGAAGAAGGGGCAGGAATTTTAGTGAGGCTTGCCGGAAGAGACACAAACCTTCAAGGTTTTCTAATCTCAAATCTTCAAGGTTTCTAGTTTCAAACCTTCAAGGTTTTTAAAACCTTGAAGGTTTGGGCTAGTTATTCGAAGTATAAGGGTTGAGATGTGTTTATATAAAAGAATAGATTTACGTCTGTGCTATCACCCAACGCAGTGCTGCGCTCTATTTCGGTTTTATATGGAGATGCCCGTACTTCCTGTCTCTTTCGCGCGATGCAGCGATTTCACAACGCTTCCGAGCAACAATCCCGAAAACTTCACCCCCCCAGACCTTCAAGGTTTCAAAAACCTTGAAGGTCTGGGGGGGTGAAGTTTTGAAACTTTGGAAATTATTTAGTTGACAAATCTAGCTCTCGCATCTATTGCGTGAGCGATCAGTTCCCCAATACTTTCAGCAATTCATCCAGTTTCGGTGTGAGGATAATTTCTGTGCGGCGATTTTTAGCGCGTGCTTCGGGTGTTTTGGCGGTATCAATGGGCAGGTACTCGCCGCGGCCGGCGCAAACAATGCGTTTCGGGTCGATGGTTTTGTTTTGCAGCAGGATCTTTGCAACCGATGTGGCACGCATTACGCTCAAGTCCCAGTTGTCTTTTATTTCTCCGCTGCCTTTCATCGGTACATCATCGGTATGGCCTTCTACCATTACATTAATATCAGTGTTTGCAGCCAATACATTTGATATACTTTTTAGCGCTTCTTCGCCCTTGGGTTGTACTTTTATACTGCCCGACGAAAACAGGAGTTTGTCTTCCATCGACACATAAATCTTTCCGTTTTTCTGTTCAATGGTCAATCCGTTTCCTTCAAAGCCAACAAGCGCCTGTTTTACTTTGAGGCGAATGTCGTTCAGCGCCTGATCTTTTGCGGCGAGAGCGGCTTCCAGTTCTTTTACGCGGGCTTCACGTTTTCCGATTTCGGTGGTGAGCGAATCGAGCGAGCGTTTTTGTGCGCGCATGCTGATATCAACTTTGCGCAGCGAGTCTTCTTTGCGGATTAACTGTTCCTGCGTGGTGTTGAGGCGACCAACAAGCTGTGTATTTTCAGAGCTTGTGCGCTGCATGAGTTCGCGGTTTTGTTTGAGCAGTAACTCGTAGTTGGCCAGCAATTGATCGTATTGTGCGGTAATGCGGCGGTAAGAAGTGCTGCAAACAGAAGTATCGCGGCGCAAACCGTCGAGCTGTTTGTTGTTTTCGGTAATCTGGCGGTTGGCTTCGTTCAGCTTGGTTTCGTATTCCAGAGCCGAAGTTTTTGAAGTGGTCAGTTCAGCTTCCGCAGCCTTGCGGCGCGCCACTTCTTCCTCATACTTTCGTCCGCTTACACAGCTCGACATTACTGCTGCCGATAAAAGCAGTCCGAGGATCAATAGTTTTTTCATGTCAGGTGCAGTTGATTCAAACAAAGTTAGTTTTCGGAGCATTGCCGCAAACACCGTATTCTGTAAGTTATTAACGGGTAGTTGTGTGTCGCTGCAAACAAAAAGAGGCGATTCCCGTGTTTGGAAACCGCCTCTTTAAAGTGGTTGAATGAGTTATTTTTTTGCAGTATCAGCGGCCGGAGTGGCTGCATTACCTTCTTTTTCTTTGTAGAACCAAACCCGTGTAAAGTCGCGGAATTCCATTTGGTTAATGTCGAGACCGCGCACGTTTTTATTCACCAGGCGATCATTCTGTTCGTAGTAAATAGGCATTATTGCGGCTTCGTTCATGGCATGCTGATCGGCCATAGCAAAAAGCTGTGCGCGTTTGGTTGGATTGGCTTCGTTAACGGCTGCAGTAAACAGCGAATCGAAACGCGGGCTGATGTAGCGCGATGAGTTGAGCGGTGATTTCTCTGCTGCATCGGCCGGAACGTGCGAGCCATAGAGTGTAGTCAGGAAGGTTTCCGGATCCGGATAATCAGCATACCACGCTATACGCCAGAACTGTACTTTGCCCGATTCAATGGCTTCAAGGTTTTGGCCAAAGGGTACAGTTTCTATGCGAACATTAATATTCAGTACTTCGCGCAGTTGACTGCCTACATACTCTGCGGTAAGAATGTTGCGATCGCCGCCGCCGCTGTTGATTTGCAGTGTAATTTCCGGAAAGCCTTTTCCGCCGGGGTAGCCGGCTTCTGCCAACAGTTTGCGGGCCTTTTCAGCATCGAATGTAAAGCCGGTAACTGATTTCGAATCATAACCATTCATGCAGGGAGGAACCATCCCGTAGTTGGCGGCCATTGCATCACCCTGCAAAATTTTATCGGCTATTTGTTCGCGGTTTATGGCATAGCAGAATGCCTGACGAACTTTGGCGTTGTTAAACGGAGCCTGACTGCACAGGAAACCATAATAAGTAATACTCAGTGAGGGCGACGACTGAAGCACAAAGCCGTTCGGGCGTTTTTTTGCTTCTTCCAGATTCCCCATGATTTCCTTGCTCATTTCTACCGGCAGGCGGTAAATCATGTCAAGATCATTTGAGTTGAAAGCCAGAATCTCGGCACGTTTGTCTTTGATAAACTTAAACTGAATCTGATCGAGGTACGGAAGTTTGTTGCCCCATTCGTCGCTCATCCAGTAATTCGGATTGCGATCGAGTACAACTGTTTCGCTTTTCTTAATCACTTTTTGTACAAACGGGCCTGTACCAACGTTGTGATCGTTAATGTCTTCGCCGTATTTCTCAATCGCTTCTTTCGGATAAATCCAGCAGCCTGAGGTTGCAATAATGTTCAGGAATCCCGGAATCGGGTGGGTAAGTTTAACTTCTATAGTTGAGTCGTTAATTACAGTTATACCCGAAACGGTAGTCGATTTCTTAGCGTAGCATTCGTTGGCGCCGGTTACGCGGTCTTTAAAGGTGCTCTGAAACTGTTTGTTGCGCGGCGATGCAGTGCAAAGCTGATCGAAACAATATTTAATGTCGGCTGCAACTACTTTCCTGCCTTTGCCGTCGGGTGCAAAGCACGGATCGTTGTGGAAAAACACGTCATTGCGCAGGTGAAATACAAACCGTGTCGAGCTGTCGAGCTGTTCCCAGCTTCGGGCAATACCGGGCATTACCGAAAGGTCTTTCGGGTTGTATTTAACCAGACCTTCATACATCTGAGAGGAAATGCGATAGCCGGTTACTTCGGTCAGCTCAATAGGATAAAGCGAGCGGAAGTCCTCCAACTCATTCATCCTGAAAACACCTCCATATTCAACATCTCCTTTTGCTTTGAGTGTTGTGTCAACGGTGTTTTTGTCGCCTCCGCAGGCTGCTGCACTAAACCAAATGCCTGCTGTTAGTAAAGCAGGAATGAGTGCCGTAGCAAAACGTTTCATACTGTTGTGATCAGATCAGCGTTTATTATGATCGTAAGGGCTGCACAATGTAACCAAAAATATTATACAGGTGCAACACGCATGCGCCAAGGATTAATCTTAACAATCAAAATCTGTTTTTTTGTCGTTAAATACAGACTTTCAGAAGATTAACTCCTAATTAATTTCGATCAGTCATCATCAGGAAAAAATCAGAACCCTGTTTTTTCGTCGATGGAGTAACTGTAAAGACAGTCGAGCCTCTAATAATCTCATACAAAACAAATTATGCGTCTAAGTGTTTACAAGTAGCAAAAAGCGGCACGCCAAATGTTGCCAATTAATACCTGAGGCACGTTTACGTTATCAGACAATCTGCAATAGTTTATAAAGAGCGGGAGCAATCACTTCGTGAATGTGTTTCCGCTCTTTTTCTGTTTTTTTCACCCGCTCTCAAACCTGTTTTAGCGCCAAGCCTGTTTGTAATTTGGTTCTGTTGATAAATGGGGAAACCACACTTAAGCAGTTGAATAGCTGTATTTTGTAAATATACCTATGGTGTTGGGTATTTGTTGCACAATTTATTTTCGCTCAAACCTAAAACCTAAAAAAATGTTACCAGAAAAAAATGTTTTCAACGGTCTTGATTTGCATCAGTTAGCCAAAAAAGAACATGGTTCGGGCGCTTCCGTAATTTTAACGGGCAGCAAATCGCATTTGTACGATTGGAAAGCAGTTGTGAACGGGCAGCAAAAAGGGCTCAATTTTGCGCACACCTACCGTACCATTTACGGCAATCAATTTCTTTGCTTTAGTGTGGGCGTTCATGCTTACGACTGGAAGATTATTGATCTGAACAAGTTCAAGAGCAACAATTATGTGGTGCCCATGCTCCTGCTTCCCAGCGATATCTATACCGATATTGAAGGTGTACGTAAACTAGTGGCCAGTATCGAAAAACTAATGGGCAACCTTCAGGATTTTTATTTCGATAAGACAGGGCGCTGGATGAAATGGGTTTCACCCATTATGCTTATTTCCGGGCAAAGTTCGGCAAATGTTGAGGCGGCGGCTAAAAAAGGCGGCAGTACTTTTATTGCAATGGTGGAAGCTGAAATAAAGAAATCGTGGGACATGACGCAACTCTATAATGTTACGCAGAACGAGAAATCGATTTCGCTTATCGCCTTCACCACCGCTCGTATAAAAAATTCGGCTGGCAAACTTGTTGATCCTACGGGGTCGGGTGGCTTTGCCCGTTCCAACTTCTGTGTGCTTCCTCCAATAACGGTAAACTACCCGGTTTCCAACTACCAGACCATGGTCAAAGGCAGCAAGGAAGATGCAGCATTTTATGTACTCGCCCACGAGGGCGGCCACGCTATGGGATTGCCACACACCTGCCACGCAGCAACAGATAAAGCAAAGTGCATGGCCGATCCTAAAAACGCCAAGTCCATTATGCGCGAGGATATTCAATTATGGGTTGCCAACAACGGTGCAACCCTCGGGCCGTCTGATGTAGCGGAAGTAAAAAAACAAAAAGTGTTTCGCTATACCAGCCTGTAATCTATTTTGTTAAACTAAAAATTCCCTCAGTTACAGCACTGTGTAAACGGAGGGAATTTTTAGTCGTGAAAAAAGTCATCAGAAATCCACATCCACAAGTATCGGACAGTGGTCAGAGTGGCGGGCATCGGCCAGAATTGCAGCGCGTTTCAGTTGTTTTTCAAGCGACTTACTGACCATATTATAGTCAATACGCCAGCCTAAATTCCGATCGCGCGAGTTGAAACGCTGACTCCACCAGGTGTATTGATGCGGCTCGGTATTAAATGCACGGAACGAATCAATAAAGCCGCTCTCTATAAACTTCCCGATCCAGGCGCGCTCCTCGGGCAAAAAGCCAGATGTTTTGGCGTTGCTCACCGGGTTGTGAATGTCTATGGCTGTATGGCAAATATTCCAGTCGCCGCCAATAATCAGTTTTTTACGCTTTTTCTTCAGCCCGTCAATGTATTCCTGAAAGAAATCGAGAAAGCCGTATTTGAACTGCTGACGTTCGTCGCCCGTTGTGCCCGAGGGCATGTAAACACTCATTACCGATACATCACCATAGTCGGCGCGAATAATGCGGCCTTCAAAATCATACAGCTCATTTCCGCAACCAATTTCTATATGGTCGGGTTTTGTGCGGCTCAGAATAGCTACACCGCTGTATCCTTTTTTCACTGCCTGATGCCAGTAATGATGCGCAAAACCAGCTTCCTCAAAATCGCCAAGGTTCAGCTGATCGGGTTGTGCTTTTATTTCCTGAAGCAACACAATGTCAGGCGCAGCTGCCTTTACCCAATCCAACCATCCTTTGTTAATGGCCGAACGGATGCCGTTTACATTGTATGAAATTATTTTTGCCATAGTGCAATGTTGTGCAGCGAAGATAAGTTGTTGCGTTGAAAGATAGAATATTGCCCAAGCGAAGCTTTTGCAAATAGCAGCGCACCGTGCAGCAGTTGCGCTGCCGGCTGCGCTGCGGAAAGTTTCATCGCCGCAGGCGACAAAACTTTCCGCCTTTTTGAAAAAAGTCTCCAGACTTTTTTCAAAAAACCAGAATGCGCTGCAACTGCTAACCTGAGAAAATTGTACAAAAGAAGGAGCAGTTCCCGAAGCGTTTCAAAATATCACCTGTCCCGTGCTCCGCTATACTCCTTCCCCGCAGTCCCCGCATTTATTGCGGGGAGCGGGGAGGGTACCGCTGCGCCCGGGGCTAAATAATTCCGTCAGGCGCAGTAAAATTCCTGCCGTTACAACAGAGCAGCAGCAAAAACAGCTGTAAACTCAAACCTTCAAGGTTTTTAAAACGAGTCCAAACCTTCAATCCAAACCTTCAAGGTTTCAAAAACCTTGAAGGTTTGAAACCAAATCCTTGAAGGTTTGACATTAAAACACCTGTGCTTAAGTATCCTGTTTTTCCGCCCCTCAACAATATTTACCTGATCCGGCAGTTATCTTAAAGCCGGACTCAGGCAAAGCCCGGGCTTTCGTATTTTTAGCGAAGTGTATTTACCAAAGTTCAACCGTTTGCGGCATCTCGTGCTGCTGTGTCTGCTTTTTGCCGGCATTGCGGTAAGGCTTGGTGCGCAGCCGCTCAGCAATTTACGCTCGGTTGCTTTTAAACCCGGGGCAGATACATTGGTGCTCGATACGCTGAGCATTATTCCCGAAAGCTTCTTACTCCTCAGCGGCAAAGACACGATACCCGCATCCTGCTACACACTCAATGCGGCTGCGGCCTCGGTGGTTTTACTGCCCTGCGCCTCGCAGCCCGATAGTTTGCGGGCGGTGTACCGGGTGTTTCCGGTTTACTTTGCCGCCACCGCCCGGCGCAAAGATCCGCAGCAGCTTACCGCTCCGCCCGGCCGCAGCATCAATCCGTTTGTATATACTCCCGGCGCCGGTCGCAGCGATGATATTTTTGCCATGAACGGGCTCAACAAAAGCGGCTCGCTGGCCCGCGGCATCTCGTTTGGCAATAACCGCGATGTATCTGTAAACTCAAGCCTTAATCTGCAGCTCTCCGGCCGGCTCACCGATAATATTGAGCTTACCATGGCTGCCACCGACGACAACCTGCCCATTCAGCCCGACGGAACCACGCAGCAGTTGCAGGAATTCGACCGCGTATATATTCAGCTTGCCGGAAAAGGTACACGACTCATTGCCGGCGATTTTTTTACCGCGCGGCCTTCCGGCTATTTTATGAATTACAGCAAGCGCGGTCAAGGTTTGTATGTGACCAGTCGCCAGCGTTTGGGCAACACTTCTTCTGCCGATTCGCTTCAACAGCCGCTGCTGCTGGTAACCGGTGGCGCAGCATTATCGAAAGGAAAATTTGCCCGTAACATTGTGCAGGGCGTAGAAGGAAACCAAGGTCCATACCGGTTGCGCGGTTCCGAAAACGAGTT
>CALRTD020000109.1:0-10320 GCA_943371015.1 Synechococcus sp. UW140
AACCAAAATTAGTAACCGCAGCATTGTTCACACTAACTGTTACCTGATTGGCTGCGGTAACATTGGTTACATTGGCCGTTACAGAAACATTGGGAGTAGATGATGTATAAGGATTGCTTGCAGGAACCGTATAGGTAACTACCGGAGGATTTACAGTTGGCACAAGTACAGTGTAAATAATCTGGCAATCTTTTGAATCGGTTCCGGCTGAGTTGGTTCCGGTAACTGCTACCGTGTTGTTGCCTGTATTCAGTGACACAGGGAAACTCACCGTTGCAACACTGCCACTGAGCGTAAATGTGAAGTTGCTGATGGTTGTTCCGTTAAACACCACATTTACCTGATTTGCCGCGGTAACATTAGTTACTGTTGCGGTAATGGTCATGCTCTTACTCTTGGTGTTGTGCGGACAGTTGCCCGGATTGGTGATAGTTACCACCGGAGGATTTACAGTTGGTACAAGTACAGTGTAAATAATCTGGCAATCTTTTGAATCGGTTCCGGCTGAGTTGGTGCCGGTAATCATTACCGTATTGTTGCCTGCATTCAGTGACACCGGGAAACTCACCGTTGCAACATTCCCGTTGAGTGTAAATGTGAAGTTGCTGATGGTTGTTCCGTTAAACACCACATTTACCTGATTAGCCGCGGTAACGTTAGTTACTGTTGCGGTAATGGTCATGCTCTTGCTCTTGGTGTTGTGCGGACAGTTGCCCGGATTAGTGATGGTTACTTTGGGCGGATTTACAGTAGGCACAAGTACAGAGTAAATAATCTGACACTCGGCAACATCACTGCCTGCAGAATTGGTTCCGGTAATTGACACTGCATTGTTACCAGAGTTCAGTGTAACCGGGAAGCTGATGGTGGCAGTAGTTCCGTTTAATGAGAACCCAAAATTGCTGATTGTTGTACCATTGAACACTACATTAACCTGACTGGCAGCAGTAACGTTGGTTACAGTTGCTGTAATGGTCATGTTCTGATTCTTGGTGTTGTGCGGACAGTTGCCGGGATTGGTAATGGTTACATCAGGAGGCAGCACTACAGGGCTTTGTCCTTTGTAAGTAATCTGGCAAGTCTCTACATCAGAACCTGCAGCATTGGTACCTGTTATGCTGAGGTTGTTCGCACCGTTGTTCAGCACAACCGGGAAGCTGATAGTTGCAACTGTTCCGTTGAGCGCAAAGGTGAAATTGGTTACTGCTGTACCATTAAACAAAACACTGATCTGATTGGCTGCTGTAACGTTGGTTACGGTTGCCGTAATGGTCATGTTTTGTGCTTTGCTGGTGTGAGGACAAGCAGCAGGACTTGTAATGGTAACAACCGGAAGCTGAACTGTCGGGCTTTGCGGCTTATAAGTGATCTGACAGGTTTTAATATCAGAACCGGCAGCGTTGGTACCTGTAATGGTCAGGTTGTTTGCACCACTGTTCAGCACAACCGGGAAACTGATTGTAGCCACAGTACCGTTGAGTGAAAAACTGAAGTTGGTAACTGCAGCTCCGTTAAACACAACACTTACCTGATTGGCTGCTGTAACATTAGTCACTGTTGCAGTAATCGTCATGTTCTGCACTTTGGTGGTGTGCGGACATGATGCAGGATTGGTGATGGTTACCACCGGTTTGGCCGGAGCGGGAACGTTGTTGTACAGAATTGTGGTTGCATCATTAGCCATACCAAATGTATTGGTAACGGTTATCTGATACAGGTTGCTTCCGTTCTGCAAATTAGCAGGGAATGTAACCACACCGGTTGCGGGATTAAACGTAAAGTTGGTTACGCTGAGTCCGTTCTGTGTTATCTGTACGTTTGATGCCGCCGCAACATTTTGAGTGGTTGCTGTAATCAGCTGCGAAGGCTGTGTCCAGGTTACAGGTGATGTTGCTGGATTGGTAAATGTTACCTGCGGGGGAACACCTGTGGTGCTTGAACCTGATTTGAAAATAATTGTCTGATTATCGTTATCAGAACCGGCTGAGTTTGTAGCTACAACATAGTAAGTGTTGTTGCCCGGCTGCAGCGTGTGGTTGAACGTCATGAGATGTGTAGTCGGATTAAAATTGAAGGCCGACTGCGGCATCGTTTGTCCGTTAATAGTAAGGCTGATCTGACTCTGCTGAAGAACATTCAGCACACGTACAGTAAGCTGCTGATTTACGGTAGTAGCCGTGTAAGGATTGGTTGACGGCACCGTGAAATCAACCTGCGGCGGAGGCAACACACTCAGGTTTGGATTGTTGCTCGGATTGGTCTGAATCGGATCCGGATCATCAAACACCGGAGGTGTTTGATGATAAACCGGAGGGGTATTGGTAACCACCGGAGTTGGGGGCAGCGGAGGATTATTGGTTGTGGTTGTGCTTGAACTTGTCGTACCAAATCTCCAGCGCAAAAATAAGCCGGTGTAGTGATACATATCGTTATTGGGCGTAAGCTGTCCCACCTGATTGTAGCGGGTTCCGTCTATTACATCATTGAGCGCAAAAGTTGTGCGGTGCTCAAGGCCGATGGCAAATGCACGCCACTCATAGCCAAATCCGAAACCGGCAGAAGGCATAAACGACCACTGTCCGCCATTCACACTTCCGTCGGCATTGGTTTCGTAAGTTTCATCAAGCAAATTATCGAGCTGATCGCCTACAAGATCTTTATCGCCGGCATCGGTTATTGCAGAATAATCGTAGAGATTTCCGGTTGCATCGAGCAGGTTGGTTTTGGTTTGCCAGTAGTTAAAGGCAGCACCCCCGAAAGCATAAAGCAGTACACCGCGCTTGCGCAATGTATTGCTGCCGATAATCAGATCGGCACCTAATTCATCATAACGGAAACGGTAGTTGCTGAACACACCGGCTGCGTTGGCCGGATCATTGGCATAATTGGTTGATCCGCTGTTGAGCACAGGGTTGTTTGATACATCAAGACGATTGTAGTTGTAGCCAAAGTTGCGGCCATCGGTAAACCGGAAACGCAGACCCAGATAAATCGGACTGCGCGAACTTACGCGTGTGTATTTTGCCGCACTGATGCCGAATGTAAATCCGGCACGGGGTTGCATATCGCTGGTTTGAAATGAGCCTCCGAAATCGGCGCCCCACCACCAGGGATTTCTTTCTGCAAGTTGGTTCTGTGCCGAAACTGCTGTCAGCGCAAGAAGAGCAACAATAAGTGTAAATAATCGTTTCATGATCGTTAAATATTTATGCGGGGTTGAAAAATGCTTATCAGGAATTGTGCCGAAACTCAAATTTTGTTTAGCCAAAATTTAGAGACTTGATAATCAGTTAATTAAAATATCAAGAGCTGTTGCGGAGCAAAGCTAATCAATCCCGTTCGTAATTCAAATCTTGTAACTCATCCGACAATCAAAACCATTTATCGTTTCAGTAATTCGTACTTTCACAGTCTGCAGTGGTAGTTTATTCATCACATATCCGAGAGCTGAGCGATGCTGAGCTTGTAGAACGATTCAAAGCCGACGGCAATCAACTGCTCATCGGTGAATTGTTTCGTCGCTATCGTCATCTCGTTTATGGTGTGTGTATGAAATATCTGAAAGACGAAGACGAAAGTCAGGATGTGCAGATGCAGATTTTTGAAAAACTGCTCACCGACCTGCACCGCCACGAAATTTCTCAGTTTAAAGGCTGGCTGTATGCCGTGGCGCGCAACGAATGCCTGATGTATCTGCGCAGTCAGAAATCGAAACGCCTGCGCGATCAGGAATTGCAAAAAGATCTTGTCGGATTTATGGAAACCGAAGTTTCCGTGCATCCTGATGGTGTAACAGAACAAGAATGGATGCTGCAACAAATGGAAGGCAGTCTTCAACATCTGAATGAACACCAGCGAAACTGCATTGAACTGTTTTACTTAAAAAAGAAAAGCTATCAGGAAATAGCCGATCAAACCGGATACAACTTAACAGAAGTAAAAAGCTATATCCAAAACGGAAAGCGAAACCTGAAAATCCTCCTCACCAAACAACAGCATGGCTGATCAGTTCACATATCCGCACCTGCCGCAGTCGCCGTGTTTAACGGAGGAACAGCTCATGGCTTACCTCGACGGTAAACTTACGCCCGCACAGCAGCACGAAGCCGAACTGCACATTACTGACTGTGCCATGTGCAGTGATGCTGTTGACGGCTGGAGATTAGTAAAAGACCGCAGCAAAATAAACTTGCTTCCGGCCGAAGTAAGTATGGCAACTGCTGCTGCGGCACCGCAATCCAACAGCCATGAAGAGCAGGAAGAAGAAACTCCGAAAGTCATTCCGCTGCATCCGCGCCGGAAACTCTGGCTCAGTATTGCTGCATCTGTTGCTGTTATTGCTTTAATTGCCACTACAATTAAAATACTGCTGCCTTCATCCAACAAAGAACTGGCGGAAAACACAGCAACAAAAAAACAACTCAGCCCGGTTGTTCCGGCTCAGGAAGAAAAGACGGCGGTTAAAAAAGATTCAGTGGTTACTCCCGCTGCTCCACTTCCCAAAACCGAAATTGTAATCGGTAAGCCCGACTATGTTGTGCCCGAAAGAAGTTCGTATGCAGAAGCTGACAATGCCTCTGAAATGCTGACTGAGATTTCGCCTCCGGTTGCTGCAGTTCCGGTTGATGATGCAAAACAGGAATCAGTAACCGAGGATATTTCAAAAGATATGCAGAGTGGTTCAACAGCTTATCAATGGCAAACCAATACGGATGCTGTTGCCACCGAAAAAAAATCAGATGCTTATCGCGATAAAGTTGTTGTGGCTGATTCAACAACCTGCTGTGGCAATGCGGTTACACTTTCGCAAACAACCAATGCATCATCGCCACAAACTACTTTCGCATCACCAACAGTTATTGGTGCTCCAAGCGGCACATACACAGTTGTTACTAGTGAAAGTGAAACCCTTAAAGAAACTGTTGTAGTTGAATCACGCAAACCGGGAAAGGCTAAAGCTTCTGTTGGAGCAACTATTCCCAAAAAAGCAATAGAAACTGCAGCAAAACCACAGCATCCCGACTATAAACGCGGAATGGAGCTGATGAATCTGAAAAACTACCCTGCTGCAATAACATCGTTTGATAAAGTGCTGGCAACAAAAACCAATACCAACTATGCCGATGCCCAATGGCAGAAAGCACGGGCGCTTATTCTGCTCAAACGCAACGAAGAAGCGAAAAAACTGCTGAATGAAATTATTGCCGCCAACGGAACTTACAAAGCACAGGCTGAAGCAGAGTTGAAGAAGTTGTAAAGATGATTTATCCAATTAACAACTCATTAATTCATCACTGCCTCACATCATAAAAAAATCCCTCTGCAATATCTGCAGAGGGATTTTTTATGATGTTATAATTACTTATTTCTTCGAATAAAAATCAGCCAGATTGGAAGTGATAGAGAATGTATTCGTGCCTCCTGCAATATGATACGCTGCCCGGGCATAACTGATGTTGAACTTGTAAATACGGAGGCCAAGTCCAAACGAAAAACCTACAATGCCGGGGCGCGATTCAATCAGCATTTCTTTGCGGCGCTGGTAGTTGAATCCTCCGCGAATAAAAATTGATTTGCCAATCAAAATTTCGCCGCCAACAACTACGTGACGCATAAGTTTATCGCCAAACGTCCTGAACTGACTTACTTTAATCGAATCGCCGGTGAGCGGATCCACCAATTGCGGCGGATTGGCCGGATCGGTATATGTTAAATCCCATCTCTGCAAATGCTGAAGTGTAACCAGCAAGCGGAAAGGCATGTGCTTGGGCTTTTTAGAAAACCCGGCTTCAATTTCATACGGCAATTGTTCGGTATTGCCGGGTGTGTAGGTCGAAAGCATCCGGCCTGCATTGCGAATCAAGACAGAAGCCGAAAAGTTCTTTTCCGGACGGTGATAAGTTGCCGCCAGATCAAGTGCCAGCGCGTTGGCTTGCCAGAGATACAGATTCGACTGCAGGTATTTGATATTGGCACCAATGGTAAAATTGCTGTCGAGCTGACGGCTGTAGCCAAGCGTAATTCCGTATTCGCCGGCAGAAAACTGTCCGATTACGGCACCTGTGTTATCCGTTTCTGTAAAATCGCCATAATTGATGCGCGAAGCACTGAGTGCAAATGTGCCGATAGAATCAATATGCCAGGCAAAACCGGCATAGCCGTAGCGGACATCGGTAAAGTAATCGGCAAAGCTGAACGCCAGCTGACTGCTGGTTTTGGCCGAAAGTAGTGAGGGATTCCACACGGCCATGTTAAGGTCATGATCGTAAACGCTCACCGTTTTACCTCCCAAAGCCGCAGCACGAGCCGAAAGCGGGAGATTTAAAAACGAAAAGGCTGTAGAGCCGCCAATTTGTGCCTGAAGCATATTCAGACACAGCAAAGCCGGAAGGATAAGCAGTATATTCTTTTTCATTCAGGTCTTAAAAATACACAATTGATGCAATCTGCCCATTAACGGCAAAAACGCCGCAATATTATCTCAGCTTTTTATCTTTACGGCATGATTGATCAGGGACACGTTACCACCAGCATCGAAAACGGCATCGGAACCGTAACATTCTTCCATCCGCAAAGCAATTCGCTTCCGGGCGCACTGCTCCGCAAATTAGCTGAAAGCATTACCGAAATGGGCAATAATGCAGAAGCCCGAGTAATTGTACTGCGCAGCGAAGGCGAAAAAGCTTTCTGCGCCGGAGCTTCGTTTGATGAACTCATCAGCATTAAAGACATTGAAACCGGAAAGCAATTTTTCTCCGGCTTTGCCATGGTAATTAATGCCATGCGAAAAGCACCAAAATTTGTAATTGCCCGTGTACAAGGCAAAGCAGTAGGCGGCGGCGTTGGTCTTGCCTCGGCAGCCGATTACACGCTGGCTACAACGGCATCGGCAGTAAAGCTTTCTGAACTGGCAGTTGGTATCGGCCCGTTTGTGGTTGGCCCTGCGGTTGAGCGCAAAATGGGTACATCAGCCTTTACCAACCTTGCCATTAATGCCAGCGAATGGCGTGATGCCAACTGGGCCCAGCAGCACGGTTTGTATGCTGATGTTTATTCGGATACTGCTGCGTTGGATGCCGGTGTTGATGCGCTTGCCAAACGCCTTGCGGCAAGCAACCCCGAAGCAATGGCGATGCTTAAAAAAGTATTCTGGCAAGGCACTGATCATTGGGATACTTTACTTACCGAACGCGCACTGATGAGCGGAACTCTCGTACTTTCTGAGTTTACGGTTAACGCCATCAATTCTTTCAAGGCCAAAGCATAAGGTTTACCTGTATAAAAAACCGCCCTTCAGCACAAGTGTTGAAGGGCGGTTTTGTTATGTTGCTATCGGCTCACCACAAATCTTCTCAAAGCCGAAGCCGAAGTCCTGTCTGTAATCCGCAATACATAAACACCTTCGGGGAGCTGAGTTGTACTTAGTTGAACACGATTACCTTCGGGCTGCATTTGTGTATTCACGATTACCTGTCCGGCAACCGAAAGCACTTCAACCAGCACGATGCCCGTAAAATTACCAGTAATATTAATTTGGTCTGAAGAGGGATTCGGGTACAGATCAAAACGATTTGTTAGTATTTCCGATACAGATACTCCGGTACAATTATCGGCTACAGTACCCGAAAGAAATTGACTTGTCAGAGCAGATAATTCTGTTACCGGTGTATAAGGAGAAATATTCAATGACAATGGTGTCGGATTGCTGAGCGAAAGTGTAAATAGTGTGTAATTACCATTCACCTGCCCGCATCCGTTATACTGAAAATCAGTACCAGTCATCGGATTGGTTTTAACTACCCTGGTCACAGAATCATTGTTATCATGACGACCGGCAATATAAATACTTCCGTCACCGATCTGAAAAAAACCATAACCGGTGAAACGGGTTGAATCCGTGTAATTAATCCCATTGCTCAGCGACGGAGAAGCATACCAGTTACAAAGCCGGGTGCCAAAAGTATTATTCCCATGTACGGAAACATAACCACCTCCATAAGAGAATAACGCATTAGCAAATGGTTGCGTGCTAAAGGGCGACCATCGGGCAACAGCTATATTTCCAGCACTGTCAAGTTCAATCAAACGGCTAGCACTTGTTCCATTCCTGGTAAGCAGTGCCTTGATATTCTTTGCAGAATCTGTAAGAAAGTCAGCAAGAAATCCCCACTGCGCACATTCTTTTGCATTTATCAGAGCACCTGAAGAATCTACGGTAATAAGATGTATGGTATTACCGGGATTATTCTGAGCTCCAATATGTACACCGGCGGCAGGACCTTCAGAAAGTGTGCGCAATGTCTGCCAGGGTGTCGTACCAAAAGTACGGCCCCAAAGTAAATTGCCGGATGCCGAGAAACGCAATAAAACCATTGACTCTATAAATGAGGGATCTCGCTCATTCGTACCCAGATAAATACTCCCGTCATTTGCTTCAACTAGTTTAGAATTCCCGCCAAGTTTAAAACCCGGCAAGCCTCCAGAAGAATATAACCTCTCCCAAAGCAATGTACCCTGACTGTTTATTCTGAACAGCCCCACACAAAGTGTGTTATTCGAAGTTAAAGCCGATGTGGAAATCAAAATATCACCATTCGAAGCTTCAATTACATCGCTTGCGCCCATTGATAGAAAACTCGGATTAAGAAATTCTAAAAACCAGATCAATTCACCAATGGAATCATATCTGGCTGCTGCAAAAGCATCAGGAGAAGTTTCTGTTGAGGAATATGTGGTTATAAAATCACCATTTGTACAACCCGTCATAGCTGCAAATACCGACTCGCTTGGCCAACGGGTAATTTTATCAAAACTGGTTGTTTGCGACTTTACAGACACAGAAACAGAAACAAAAATTGCGAAAGTGAAAATAAATCTCATGTTGATGTATTTTATGTGAAAATACTATTTTTTCAGTTAAAAAGGTAGAATTATTGAATTATCGGTCGCAATTATCACATTACACAAATACCTAATTAACAATTGTTTAACAACAATTTAAATAAAAATTGCATTCATTAAATAGCTATTATTCGGACAATAACTGGCAATTAATACGATAACTAATATATGCTGAAATCACTGACAGTATGTAAGCTCACTTAATGTCAAATAAGCTTTCGAAAAGATGAGAAAATAATGTAGTTGTTTCTAAATTGTGGCTCATTGCTACTTTCGGATGTATCGTAAATGTCATCAACTCAATTAAAGCAAAGGCATCATAAATAAGCATTTTAAACAGCCATTCAACATATATGCTGAAAGGCTGTTTTGTTAACAGGCAATCCCCAAAATCATTCCCACTGTCTTTTTTGTCACCCTAAAATTGCTGCATAAAAAACGATAATGTCAATGAGAAGAAGACATCTCTGCTCTTGTTAAAATCAATCTCCCGGAAGAAAATAATTTATCTTGTTAAACCTTTATCATCTACTCGCGTCATACCCGCAAAATCAACCACTATGCGTTATCTCCTGTTCTTCCTTCTCTTCGCTCCTGCGGCTTTACGTGCGCAAAGCAGCGATTCCGACTCCACCGGCTTACCGGGCGATAATTTCGACCTGTACGGTGCGCTTGAGTTATTTAAGTCGGCCCAAAGTATCGAGGCTTTTGAAGAAGCGCTCAACAAGCAAAACAATGAGGTAAATAACCTCGACTTGAATGAAGACGGCAATGTGGACTATATTCAGGTAGTTGACAATATGAATAAAGATACACATGCCCTTGTGCTTCGGGTTGCTGTGAGCGAAACCGAAAATCAGGACATTGCAGTAATTGGCATTGAGAAAAACGGCGACAACAATGCCGTGTTACAGATTGTTGGTGATGAAGAGCTTTACGGTGAAAACTACATAGTAGAACCGGCCGACGATGCCGCTGAGAAATCAGGCAAAGGACCTTCAGCCTATTCACCGCTTGCAGCGGCACGCCCGGCAATTGTAATTGTTAACGTTTGGTACTGGCCGGGCGTGCGTTATATGTATGCGCCGGGCTACGTAGTTTACCGTTCACCATGGCGCTGGCGTGCTTATCCGGTTTGGTGGACACCCTGGCGGCCGGTAGCGTGGCGCGTTCATCATGCCCGTGTGATTCGCTACCATCATGTTTACTGCCGCCGCGTAACCGTTTACAGAGTGTATCATGCACGGCGCGTTTATTCGCCGCACCGCGCAGCGGCTCCCAGTGTGCAGCGCCGCACTGCCGCCCGCCGCACTGCTCCGGCAAACGTACAGCGCAATAACCAGCAGCAACGCAGCAACAATCAGCAGCAGCGCAGTCAGCCGGCACAAAGCACACAGCGCGGAGCACCCAATAATCAAA
>CALRTD020000110.1:0-10306 GCA_943371015.1 Synechococcus sp. UW140
GATAAAGTTTTTGATATCGGGAGCGGTGTGGCTTTCTGTGTTTGCGGCACTTCCGCTCTTGTTTACTTCTCCGGCATTGCTGACCGCACAATATAAAAGCTGGCTGCATTTATTGGCAAATGATCCGGCGCACGAACTTAATTTCTCGCTCATGACTTTGTGTGAGCGCTGGTTCGGACTACATGCACCGGATAGCTGGTTTCTGGTTCCGGGAGCTATATTATTACTGCTGCCGTTGTTGCGCAAACAGCATTGGCAGAACGAAAGTTTCAGGATGCTTTATCTTGCAGCAGTGCTCATCTGGACGGTTATTTTTAACCATAAAGCTGAATCGCCAACTTATATTATTGCGATTACCGGAATCGCTATCTGGGCAATATCTCAACCCAAAGGAATTTTGAAAACAGCATTGTTGATGTTGGCATTTGTCGGAACAGAACTTGTGCCGACAGATATTTTTCCGCGCAGCTGGCGCACAGAATTTTTTGTGCCGTATGCCGTGAAAGCATTTCCGGCAATAGTCATTTTTGGTGTGTTGATGTGGCGGTTGTTGCGCGGGAAGTATTTTGCGGAACAGCGGTTTTAAAATGCATAAAATAAACGCATTCAATAAGTTGTTTTAAGTTGGATTCATGTTGTGTTTTCAACACTGATAATCAGCAGTATAAATTATTTTTTCGAACAAAATTTGCAAAAAGCGATCGTCAAATAGTACCTTTATTATTGACAGTCAAGAGGTCTGCCCATTTGTAGATCGTTAGAGCATAGGCTCTACTTGCCTGTCTTTTTTTATTTTATAATGTTACGTTATGTACCTTTTATACCTTGATGAATCAGGGTCAATATCAGATCCCCTTCAAAAATATTTTGTTTTAGCAGGAATCTCCTGTTTTGAACGCCAAACATTTTGGTTATCCACTCAGCTTGATCAAATTGCCGCCCGATTCAATCCTGATGATCCAAGCTTGATAGAGTTACATGGTAATCCAATGTTTCAGGGCAAAGGTGTTTGGAGAAAATTTAAGACAGAAGATAGAATACAAGCCATTAAGGATTGTTTGGATGTCTTTAACAAATCACACATCACGAATAATATGTTTGTTTGTGTTATTGAAAAATCTAAATGCCCTAAAGATCCGATCGAGTACGCTTTTGAACAGGTATCAAGCCGATTTGATATGTATTTGAAAAGACTTCATCGCAATAATCGTAACACACAGCGAGGAATCATCGTTTTTGATAAATCAACCTATGAGTCAACGATTCAAAGTCTGGCAACAGATTTCAGAACAATAGGGCATACGTGAGGTGTAATAAATAATCTTGCAGAGGTGCCCCTTTTTTTAGATTCTAAAGCATCTCGCCTTATTCAGCTGGCTGATCTTGTGGCTTATTCAGCCTTCAGAAATTATGAAAAACAGGACAGCCGCTTTCTTTCAATTGTGAAGAATAAACTGGATAGCGAAGGCAGAATTATTCATGGGCTGCATGAACTTATTTGAGTATTACTCATCCATTTTCTTTCACCACTTCCCGGTTACTCCCCAGCGGCAATGCAAACAAGACAAGCGCATTGAAGTAAGCAAAGAATGTAACGCCCTGCTGGGTTTCAAGTGTATCATCGTTGAGGAAAGACGTAACAGCAATGATGAAGAATGCAACGCTAATGTAGTTTTTCCAACGTCCCATTTTGCTCATTGGATAGAGCAGCGAAAAAATAAAATAAAGCAAAGCCGGAATGCCCAGTGTGAGTGTAACAGATAAAAACTGGTTGTGCGGATGCATCCACTGAAAAGATTCGCCCAGCGAGGTGCCGTTGTTGTTGTACCAGTTTTGCATTGTTTTTTCGGTGCTTCCGGTACCGTGGCCTAACACGGGTGCTTCGGAAATGCATGCCAACGCTGTTTGTGCAAGTTCAAAGCGCATGGTTACTGATTTTCCGCTCGGATCGCCGCCATGGCCGTACACATGCAGTTCCCAAAATACCTGATACATGCGGCGCTGCAGCTGATTCATGTTCGGCCACTCGGCATTGCAAAGTCCTGATTCTATTTTCTGAATATCATCGGCAGTGAGTTGCTGAACACCGTCGGCATCTTTCCGCAAGCCTTTAGACGTCATGTACCGAATCAGTACAATATGAATGGCAACGCCTTGTACTGTTTTGCCTCCGTTCAGTTTGATACTGCTTCTGCTGTTCCATGCCGAGTCCAGTTCGCTCCAACATATCCAGCGGTTAACGAATCGGCCGTTTTCGATCATCGGATCGGCAAGCTCGTGTGTGTAGAAATTCCCCCGCTTTGTGAATTTCTCCAGTTTACTGTCGGCCGCAGTTTTAGCCGCATCCGGAGAAAATACTTTCCATGCCGAGTACATTTCCGTTCCGGCAAAAATTGCCCCGGCAGCAAAAATTGCTGTAACCACAAGCGCGGCCTTCCGCTTGCGACGGAGTATGAGAAACATAAGTGCCAGAATGAACCCGCCGACTGCTAAGACTACAAGGCCGGTGAGCGATTGCATATAAATCAGAAAGAAGATCAGCAATGCAATGCCGGCAACGGCTGCTGCTTTCTGCCAGACAACAACAGGTCTGAACAACACACGGCCAAGCCAGAAAATAGCAAGATCGGCCATCAGCGAAAGCCTGATCAGCGAAACAAATTTTGATGCTTTACGCAAATCGTTGATTTCGGAAGGCCACCAGCCCGCAGCAATAATGAGCGTGCTAAGAGTACTTACAAAAACAGCCGTCAGAAATATACCGATTACCCAAACAAACTCTTTGCGCGAAAGCTGTGGTGTTGTGCCCAGCAGCAACGGAAAAAGCAGCAGCGGAATTTTAACCCGGATATCGCGCCAGCCGGCACCGGCATCGGAAGTCCAAAGCAAACCAATCAGGTGAATGGCAAACACAGCCATAAGCACAGCAATGGCAGGCCGCATTTTAAATCTGCGCCATTTAGCAGCAAAATCACCTTCCCAAAGCCAATTGATTCCAACCCAGAAAACCGAAACGCTGATCATAAATTTAGACAGCGGTAAGCCTGCTGCCGTAAGCGACAGCCCGAAGACATATAAAAACCGATGCCAGGAAGCCGGTAAACTTATATTCATACGGAGGTCAGGTGGTGGATACGAATGTAACCAAACTTGGTGGCGAAAGCCGGCAACGTATTTTCTGTAAAATCATTGTGCCGGGAGGTGTTTTTTTTCTCACCGGTTTTGTACAGCAGTTACTCGTCTTTTTTCTCGACCTCAGAGCGCTGCTGCGGTTTGGGGAGTTTCTTTACAACCGTAAGTACCTCGGTATATTCTTTTTTATTGCCCAGCAGTTGCATAGCGCGGTTCAGATCCGGGTCGTCTTTGAGCGATGAAGCCGTGCGGCCGCGTTCATACAAATAACGTGAACTGATTTCGGCTTCCAGCAATACGGTGATTTCTTTCTTAAATTCCTCGAAATCATCTTTTTTGCTCTCTGCAATTTTCTCTTTCAGCGCCTGATACTCTGTGCTCATTGTTGCAAAATGACCTGTTTTCTCGGCATTTTTGCGGAACTGCTCCAGGTTTTTTTCTTCCGGAGTTTGATAGGCGTAGTCGCGTTTTTTAACCCAGGCTACAAACGCGCTGTACTCTTCCGCGGAAACGCGGAAAGCATCACCGCCTTCGAGTGTGGGATGCGTTAACGCATATTGTGTGGCATAATCGAAAATGAGTGATTTGGCTAAAAGGGTATCTGTTAAAACACTGTACTTGCGCGCCGGAACTTCCACATCCGGAATAATTCCGAGACCATCCCACACTGTACGCCCGTTGCGGGTTTTAAATTCGGTGATGAGTGAATCGGAAACCCGAACTACAGAGCCGTCGGCATTTCGTTTCGAGTAATCGAGCGCCTGAACGCAGCGTCCGCTGGGCGTATAATACTTTGCAATGGTGAGTTTGAAATAGGCACCATAAGCAACCGGTACAGTGTTTTGTACCAATCCTTTTCCGTAAGAACGCTGACCAACAATTACTGCACGATCTAAATCCTGCAAAGCGCCGGCAACAATTTCTGATGCCGATGCAGAACCTTCATCAACAAGAACAGCAAGCGGAATTTCTGTGTCAACCGGCGTCAGCTCAGTGCGGTAAGTTTGATCGTTTTCCTTGATACGGCCGCGCATTTTGAGTACCAGTTCTCCTTTGTCAACAAATAAGTTTACAATTGCTACGGCCTGATTAACTAGTCCGCCGGGGTTTCCGCGAAGATCAAGCACAAGCGATGTTATATTTTTCTGTTTGAGATCCAGCAACGCTTCGCGTACTTCCGAAGCTGCCTTTTCGCCAAATTCATTAAGTTTAATGTAGCCGGTATTGTTGGCAAGCACTGTAGTGTAAGCAACTGTTTTCGGCTTTATTTCCTCGCGGGAAAAACTGAAATCAATGGGCGATGAAGAACCGGGGCGTTCTACTTTCAGTGAAATAGAGGTGTTGGGCACACCGCGCAGTTGCTTCATTACATCCTCACCATTTTTTCCGAGTGTACTGAGTCCGTTCACTTCAATCACCACATCGCCGGGCTTGATGCCGGTTTTTTGTGCTGCAAAACCCTCATATACTTCAGTCACCACATGCTTTCCGCCAATGTAGCGAATGGTTGCACCAACACCGCCGTATTGTCCGGTACTTTGGTAACGGTAATCTTCAATATCTTCTTCTGAGTAATAAACTGTGTAAGGATCAAGCGAACGGAGCATGGCGTCAATGCCTGTTTTCATCAGTTCGCCCGGACGCGGTTCATCTACATAATTGCTGTTGAGGCGTTGGTAAATGGAGCTGAAGATTTCGAGGTTTTTGCTTACCTCAAATAACTTGTCATCATTACCGGCTGCAGCAAAACCGAGTAAACCGGCACCGGCAAGCAATACAGGAACTACAAGCGTGCGTGCTGCGCGGCGAAGTTGACTGGATGAAATACGGGAAGAAATTTTCATAGCTGAAAGAATGCAAAAGTTCAGGGAACAGGATCGTGGCCGTGTCCGCCCCAGGGATGACAGCGGCCAATTCGTTTAACAGTGAGCCAGCCTCCGCGCAGCGGGCCATGTTTGCGTATAGCTTCAATACCATATTGCGAACACGACGGCGTATATCGGCACGAGGGCGAGAGATACGGTGAAATAGCGTATTGATAGAACCTGATCAGGCCAATGAAAATTCCGCCCAGAAAGCGGCGCAGAACAGTTGGCTGCATATTTTCATCGGGAGCCTGCATCAGTCAATTCAATCAATCGTCGTAAAGTTAGGATAATTTTACCCTGAATTTCAGGTGTTGTAAGCGCTTCGCGATGCGTGTAAATAATCATCACCTCCATCTTTTTCCCGGCGCTGTTGAGATGTGCATAAAGCGGATGCTTGTTAAGCCGGAAAGCTTCCCGCAACTGCCGTCGGATTCGGTTGCGCATCACCGCTCGTTTAAAAGCCCGTTTGGGTACTGCAAACAAAATGCGAACGGGGGCTTCCTGATCTTTAGCCTCGCGCCAGATCACCCGAAACGGAAATCTTCTGAACGATTCACCCGAACGCACTAATTCCTCAACGGTAGTGATTCCGCTCAGTCGTTCGGCACGGGTGAATGTATTGCGCATGGTGTTGAAAAAAGCAATCCGGCACATTGCTGCGGCCGGATTGTACAAAAGTCGGGAAAAAAGGACTTACTTCTTATTCACTTGCTTGATGTACTCTTCAAGCGCCATTGTCATAGATGGTGTTCCGGGGCGTGGTGCATGAATATCAAGACGCAGCCCGGCTTCTTCTACAGCCTTTGCTGTGGCAGGTCCAAAAGCCGCAATGCGGGTTTTGTTTTGCTTGAACTTCGGGAAGTTTTTGTAAAGCGAGGTAATCCCTGAAGGACTGAAGAACACAAGGATATCATAGTACACATCTGCAAGATCACTCAGATCACTGCAAACTGTGCGGAACAGAACTGCCTTCGAGAAAGTAATGTTGTGTTTCTCAAGAATTTCAGGCACTTCTTCTTTGTGTACATCCGAGCACGGATAAAGAAATTTATCTTCTTTATGCTTGCGGATGATATCAATCAGATCGCTGAATGTGGCCTTGCCGTGAAAAATCTTTCGCTTCCGGTACTGAACATACTTCTGCAGATAATAGGCTGTTGATTCCGAGATACAGAAATACTTCATGGTATCAGGAACTGTAAAGCGCATTTCCTGGCAGATGCGGAAAAAGTGATCAACCGCGTTGCGGCTGGTCAGAATTACAGCAGTATGCTCGTTGAGATTGATCCGTTGCTGACGAAACTCCTGTGCTGGAATACCTTCAACGTGGATGAATTCACGGAAATCGATTTTCAGCCCATGCTTCTTGATCAGATCAGCATACGGTGACTTGTCAGTCTCTGGCTTCGGCTGGGTGACGAGAATGCTCTTCACCCGAAGTTCGCCGTTATTGTTATTCTTTGTTGATGCCACTTGCTCTAGTTAGGGGATCTCCCGGAATTAACCGGCAAATTGTTTCAGAATGACGACAAAGGGTAAAATTTCAAGGGTGCAAAGATAAAGAAATATATAGATAAGAGAAAATCCTGATGCAGACAGCCCAATCAGAATGCCGCGAAATAGTCTGTAAACCAAAATTATACCCCAGCCCGTTAGCCCTGCAATGACTAACCAACCCTGCGGTATTTCATGCGCATAGGCCATCATTACTGTAACCGGGAACAGAAGAACCCCCAATATTTTATTGAAAAGCAGGATATTAAAATTGTATTCTGTTGATGCTTCCCGCTGATCAAAAATAACGCCCATGAGCCGGGTGCCTGCAATTTTTAGCAAATAGATGCCCGCAATTATTAACGCAAGCATAATATACTGCATAACACCCTGGCGGGGAATATTGAAGTAATCCATCGATTGCCAGAGGAACAAAGGCGTGGTAATCAGAAAGTTGATGAGCAACAGCAGCGATGCCCGACCGGTGAGTGCATTTTCTTCGCGATAAAGCAGCCCTACAGACGATGCCCTGAAAAACCCTCCTGCCAACTGTGTCATGCGCCTCGCATCAAAAACCCGAAGCACCACAAGCGCTGCAAATGCGACAAAAAGAAACACCGGAATCCAGTTGCTGCCCTCCACGCCGGTTACAGGCTTAGGGGCAAATTCCTTTGCAGGACCCCAATCGGCCTGAAAAATTTGCAAAAGAATTGAAGGACTGGCGGCAGACATAAAAACGTGTTAACACGACAAAAATACAAAAGACCCGCAAGCCTTTTCGCTTACGGGTCTTTTGAGCCCAAATTTGTGATTACTTCTTTTTAGGGGTAGCTGGAATCATTATAGCATGCACAGTTACTTCAACGCTTTCAGCAATTTTTGCGCCTACGGCAGAAGGAATATCAATATTGTGGTCTTTCATGGCTACCATAAACTTACAATCAATTGTTACTTTACCGTTTTTCACAACAATGGTTCCCGGGAATGTACGGCTCTGATTAACACCATGAATACCTAGTGTGCCTGTTATTGTTACATTGTATGTACCATCTTTCTTGTAATCAACCTTTTCGTTGATTTTACCTTTAAATGTTGCTGTCGGAAATTTTTCACTTTCCATGTAATTCTCATTAAAATGATCTTCCATGAGCTGGTTAGGAAACTGAAAGCCTTTTTTTACGTTGATGGTAACAATAACATCGCCGGTAGCTGAGTTCAAAACCATTGATGCAGTGGTATCAACAGCCGTGATATCTTCTAGAGCAGTGTGTGAATAGAACTTCACCGAGCGCGACTCTGATTTATACAATTGCGCCGAAGCTGTAGTTACAAATGCGCCGAGCGCAAGAACAAGGAAAGCGAATTTTTTCATAGTAGTAGAAAGTATGTGGTTTTTACGTGGTATTTGTCAATTTACGTGCCAAATTTTACCCCTCATTAGCAATGCTGATCTAATAATGAGCCAATTTGTATGTATGAACAAATATACCAATCTGTATGGTTAAACAACATGCAGGCACACTTGTTCAATGATTTGTACAAGTTCTGCCACTCATTTTCAGTCAATTGCTTTACAAAAAATAGTTTTGCCGGTTGGGCGCTTGATTTCGCTATTTTTGCAGCGCTTAATAAATATATAACATGGCCACCGACAATTTTCAGGCTCCCGATTACTATTTGCTCGACGAGCTGCTCACAGACGAACATAAACTCATCCGCGACACTGCTCGTGCCTGGGTGAAAAAAGAAATTTCGCCCATTATCGAAGACTATGCACAGCGTGCGGAGTTTCCGAAGCAGATCCTTAAAGGTCTCGGCGAAATCGGTGCTTTCGGGCCCTACATTCCGGCCGAGTATGGCGGCCCCGGTCTCGATCAAATCTCCTACGGGCTGATCATGCAGGAGCTTGAGCGTGGCGATTCAGGTGTACGTTCTACAGCATCTGTTCAAAGTTCGCTTGTGATGTATCCGATTTACACATTCGGAACAGAAGAGCAGAAACGCAAATACCTTCCCAAGCTGGCCACCGGCGAACTCATGGGTTGCTTCGGTCTTACTGAGCCTGACTATGGTTCAAATCCGGCCGGAATGATTACCAACTACAAAGATGCCGGTGATCATGTTATTTTGAACGGTGCCAAAATGTGGATTTCCAATGCGCCTTTTGCCGATATCGCCGTAGTTTGGGCGAAAGACGAAAATGGTGATATCCGCGGCCTTGTAGTTGAACGCGGCATGGAAGGCTTTACCACTCCCGAAACACACGGCAAATGGTCGCTGCGCGCCAGCGCAACCGGTGAGCTGGTGTTCGACAATGTAAAAGTGCCCAAAGAAAATATTTTCCCCACAGTAAAAGGCCTCAAAGGCCCGCTGAGCTGCCTCAATTCGGCACGCTACGGTATTGCTTGGGGTGCACTTGGTGCAGCAATGGATTGCTACGACACAGCGCTGCGTTATTCAAAAGAACGCATTCAGTTTGGTAAGCCGATCGGTGCATTCCAGCTTCAGCAAAAGAAACTTGCCGAAATGGTTACCGAAATCACCAAAGGTCAGCTTCTTGTTTGGCGTCTTGGTGTGCTCAAAAACGAAAACCGCGCAACTCCGGCACAAATTTCAATGGCCAAACGCAACAACGTTCATGTAGCCATTACCGTTGCCCGCGAAGCTCGTCAGATACTCGGCGGAATGGGCATTACCGGCGAGTATCCGATTATGCGTCACAGCATGAACCTGGAGTCGGTAATCACCTACGAAGGCACACACGATATTCACCTGCTCATTACAGGAATGGATGTAACCGGCTTCAATGCTTTTAACTAAGTAAAACCGGAAATTCAATTTCTGAGGCAAATTGCAGCAATGCGATTTGCCTCATTTTTTTGGCAATAAGCTCAGCTGACCTATCGTTTCTTTTACACCAGAGCCGAAAGTTTTCGGGTAGGCACGACTATTGCAATACTCAATCAGGAAAACTTCTGGTGTAACTTTTTTCACCAAATGGAGTTATAAGAATACAGATCTCAATTAAGTCAAACAGGTTTAACCCATCTCCCACACCATGGTAAAAACCTTTCTCACATTTGCAGTACCCTTTCTGCTTTTTGCCCCACAGCTCAGCGGTCAGGATTTCATGAACGGAGGTTTTGAGCAAAACGGCGGTCGCTGTTTAATCAACACAACTCCTGCAATTTTTAATGCCAATGTTGCGCACACTCGCGCATTCGGTTTTTACCGCAAGCCTGATATTGCCAGTTCCGATTGTGGTTTTGGCACAGCGCACAGTGGCAATTGGTTTGTAGGACTTGCTTCCAATATTCAGGGCAACGTTCGTTCCGAAGCCATTACACTGGAGCTCAGCAGTCCTTTGCAAAAAGGTCAGCAATACACGCTTAGTTTTTGGGCTCGTTCACGCACAACAGCTTCTAATCTTACGCTCGGACTTTCCGAAAAAGACTCGTTGAGCGGCGTCAGTTTTTACACCGTTTCTGGTCAGTCAATAACTTCTGACTGGTCTGAAGTAACTGTACGTTTCACAGCGCCTGCAAATGGCAAATACATAACTGTAAAAGCATCGCATCCCGAACTCAACGCCGGTGTTTGGCTCGATGATTTCAAGCTCCGTCCGGTATTTCAGGCCGATGCAGTTGTACTGACTACAGCACCCGCACCCAAAGCTACTGTAGCTGCACCCAAAAAAGCAGAATCTGCCGGTATCGAAATTTTTCCGAATCCGAGCGAAGGTATTTTCCGCATCAGCCTCGATAGCTCACATGTACTCAGCATGACGGTTTACAACATGGTAGGTACAGCGG
>CALRTD020000111.1:0-10273 GCA_943371015.1 Synechococcus sp. UW140
TAAAATTTCGGATTTATTAATAGGAATGGTTATCTGCAAACGGTAACGGAAACGGTTAGCATAAACGACTTTGTTGCTTTGCAAACTTGCATCGTAGCGCTCTATCCAACGATTTTCGAGCCGATAGCGGTGTTGTATGACTGCACGCCCGACATTGTGCAGCAGCATAAGCTGTTCCCAGCCACGGTGCTCGTTAAATGGAATTACAGCTGGTTGTTTACCGTAACTTCCGGTATACACATAACAGTAGCCGGCTGTCAATATGATATTATTATTGAGTTTATAATCAATCCCCACCCGAAAAAGATGCTGCTGGGTTGGTGTAATAATTCCCGCCCGGCGAAACTGTGCCTCAGTATGTAACTGAATGTGATCGGTTAATTTGTGATTCCCCATCAATACATACCACGCATGGAATTGCTCATCATACTGCCGGGGAGATTGCGCCCACATTACAACAGGAAAAAGCAAACACAGAAAAATAAATCTCGACATTTTCATAGCAGCAAAAGTAGTTTTGAAAAGCAAACGGATCACTTCATTTTTGAAATGTTTTCGGTAGTTTCGCAACTATGAAACAGCTCATCGAATGCGTTCCCAATTTCAGTGAAGGCCGCGACCTGAATATCATCAAGCAAATTACCGACAGTATCGAATCTGTTGAAGGTGTAAAACTCCTCAACGTAGATCCGGGCAAAGCTACCAACCGCACGGTTGTAACTTTTGTGGGTGAACCGGCTGCGGTAGTTCAGGCTGCATTTCTGGCTATCCGCACTGCCGGCGAACTCATAGACATGAGCAAACACAAAGGCGAACACCCGCGCATGGGTGCTACAGATGTTTGTCCGCTCATTCCCATTGCCGGAATCAGCATGGAAGAAACAGCAAAATGGGCACAACAGCTCGGACAGCGTGTGGGCAGTGAACTTGGCATTCCGGTTTACCTGTATGAAGCTGCACAACAAAATAAAAACCGCAGTAATCTCTCGGTGATCCGCGCGGGTGAATACGAAGGCTTTTTCAAAAAAATAAAATTGCCCGAATGGAAGCCTGATTTCGGTCCTGATACATTCGATGAAAAACGCGGAGCCACGGTAATCGGTGCACGCGATTTTCTGGTGGCCTATAACATCAATCTCAATACAACATCAACTCGTCGTGCCAATGCAATTGCATTTGATGTGCGTGAAGCCGGACGCACCGAGAAAGATGCCAAAGGCAATGTTGTAAAGGGAGCCGACGGCAATCCGATTGTAATTCCCGGCTCACTTAAATCGGTAAAAGCGATCGGCTGGTACATCGAAGAATACGGTGTTGCACAGATTTCGATGAACCTGACCAATATTGCAATTACACCGGTACACATTGCATTTGATGAAGTGTGCCGCCGTGCCGAAGCACGCGGATTGCGGGTTACAGGTTCTGAGCTTGTTGGTCTGATTCCGCTTCAGGCATTGCTTGATGCAGGAAAATATTTCCTTCGCAAGCAGCAACGATCAACAGGTGTTTCGGAAGCGGAGTTAATTAAGATCGCAGTGAAATCGCTCGGACTTGATGAACTTTCGCCGTTCAAACCCGAAGAGCGGATTATTGAATACTTGCTGCGCGATGCATCGGAAAGCAAACTCGTGAGCATGCGCCTCGATGCTTTTGCCGATGAAACAGCCAGCGAAAGTCCTGCACCGGGCGGCGGCTCTATCTCAGCCTACATGGGTGCTCTGGGCGTTGCACTCGGTACAATGGTTGCTAATCTTTCATCGCACAAACGCGGCTGGGATGATCGTTGGGAAGAGTTTTCGGATGTGGCTGAAAAAGGTCAGCAGTTGCAGCAGCAACTCATCAAATTGGTTGATGAAGACACACGTTCGTTTAACCGCATTATGTATGCCTTTGGCTTACCCAAAGCCACCGATGAAGAAAAAACAGCACGTACAGCCGCCATTCAGGCAGCAACATTGTACGCCACACAAGTTCCGCTTCGTGTAATGGAAGTAGCTTACGAAGGATTTGACCTTGTACGCAGCATGGCCGAAAAAGGAAATCCCAACTCAGTTACCGATGCAGGCGTTGGCGCTCTTGCGCTGCGTTCAGCAGTAATGGGTGCTTTTCTGAATGTGAAAATAAACGCAGCCGGCTTGAGCGATAAAGCAATTGCCGCTGAGCTCATCCAGCACGGTACAACCATTCAGCAAAAAGCCATTGCCGATGAGGCTGAAATACTTTTGCTTGTTAACGAAAAAATAAGCTGAGCGTCAAGCTGATAAACACAACAATTGGCCTCTGCTTTTCGTATATAGAATATAACCGCCGGAAAGCAGCACCGGCCTGAATTGTTTTGTTTATGGGTCGTTTTCGACGATTGCTGAATCGGATGCCCTGGCTCGCCCGGTTTTTCTACTTCTTCCCGATACAACTGCTGCTTGTACAGCTCAAGAAAAATCCTGTTCCGGTTCTTTTCTGGCTTATCATGTTTGGCTTTGTTACCGGAAAAATTGCAGCAAGTTTTGGCGTTCCGCTTCTCTTTCTTGATCCCGAATACCGCGGCGATGTAGGATTTGTATCGTATTCGATCATCGGATTTTCATGCGGCGGATTTATCATGGCTTATCAGATTTCATGTTATATACACAACTCTTACCGGTTTCCTTTTCTGGCTACAGTTGCTCATCCCTTCCTGAAATTCTGTATTAATAATTTTATGATTCCCCTGCTCTTTCAAATCGTTTATATCACACGAATCATCAATTTTCTTTCAGATGAACCGATAAGTACAACACAACTCTGGGTTAATATTTTAGGATATATTTTTGGTAATGTCCTTTTCATTATTGGAGCTGGTTATTACTTTTTCCGAACCACACGGCATCTCGAGCAGCTTTATGATTTTGCAGTTTTGGGTAAACCAACACCACGTTTAAAGAGAGTTTTTTTGCGTCGCGATCCGATTACCCGGGCGCTGAAATGGAAAACAATTACACCCGGTCACGAAAATCGCGACAGATTAGTTGAGACTTATTTAGCATTGCCCTGGAAAGTTCGCCGTGCGCGTCCTTATGCGCATTACGACAAGGAATTGCTGAATCGTGTATTCAGACACAATCACAGCCGGGCTGTTTTGTTTGAGCTGATTGTCATTCTCACACTGCTTATTTTTGGTTTGTTTCGTGATGTGCAGTGGATGATGATCCCTTCGGGAGCATGTATTTTTTTGCTGTTCACGCTTTATCTCATGTTTACCGGAGTACTTTATACCTGGTTCCGCGGTTGGTCGAATACGGTGATGGTTGCCATTTTACTGCTGTTCAATTGGCTGCATCAGTTTGATTTGTTTGATAACCGCACCCGGGCATTTGGTATGAATTACGAAGCAGCTGCAGCGCCTTACACGATGGATCGGCTGATGGCTTTTGACCAAAATGCTGCAAACCGGCACGCAGATTCGCTGGCGATGATTGAAGTGCTTAACAACTGGAAAGCCCGACAGCCAGCCGATTCGCTCCGCAAACCGAAACTTATTGTATTCAATTGCAGCGGAGGCGGTTTGCGCTCAGCACTGTGGACATTGCGTACAATGCAGCACATCGACAGTGTGAGCGGCGGAAATCTGATGAGATCAACTGCAATGATTTTTGGCTCATCAGGCGGAATGCTTGGTGCTGCATACATGCGTGAACTATGGCTGCGCGAACAAACCAACAACTCAGCAACCTGCAGCGATCCGAAACACCTCCGCTCAATCAGTTCCGATATTCTTAACCCGATGTCAGTAAGCATAGCGGTTAATGATTGGTTTCTGCCGCTGCGGAGCGTTACAGTAAATAATCAACGTTTCAGCCGCAACAGAGCATTTGAATTTGAACAGCAGCTGCTGCGCAATACCGATTCGCTTTTCGACAAAAGCCTTTCAGAATACCGTGATGACGAACGCAGCGCACGTATTCCGATGATGGTGTTTGCCCCTACAATTGCGGCCGACGGAAGAAAACTGGTCATCAGTTCGCAGCAAGTTTCGTGGCTTACACAAGAGCAACCGAGCAAGAACGTAAGTTATCAGCATCTCCCCGACGGTGTTGAGTTCTCTCGTTTTTTTGAAAAACAGGGAGCCGCAGATGTTCGGTTTTCGAGTGTGCTGCGTATGAATGCAACATTTCCATACATCACTCCGCTTACCGAACTACCGAGCGATCCCGTGATTGAAGTTTTTGATGCAGGTATGCGCGATAATTACGGAACTGATAATGCACTGCTGTTTTTACATACGTTCAGAAAATGGATTGAAGAAAATACCTCAGGGGTTATTATTATTCAAACGCGCGACAGAAATAAAATTCGCAATCCCGAGGCTCAGCGAAAAACAACTATTGCAGCCAGCTTTTCGCGACCGCTCAATAGCTTTTATGGCAATCTTTTCAATGTTCAGAACTATAATCAAGACCGACAGCTCGACTATGCCTCTTCGTGGCTGAACTGTTCGCTTGATGTTATTGACTTTGAGCTCGAGCATTCAACACGCGATCCAATTGCATTGAGCTGGCATCTGACTCAACGCGAAAAATTGCAGGTAATTTCATCAACCAATTTGCCGGAAAACCAACAGGCAACAACACATTTTGCGGAAATCTATTTTGGCAAAAACTATCGGAATAAAGAAATTACGGAATAAGAGTTCTCAGGCATTGGGCAACACAAAGCGATAGCCCTGACCTTTAACAGTGATAATTTCGACACGATTATCGCTTTTCAGATAACTCCTCAGGCGAGTAATATACACATCCAGATTTCTCGAATTGAAATAACTGTCATCATTCCAAAGTGCAAGAAGTATAAGTTTTCTGTCGGCAATTCCGCTTCGGTTTTGCC
Organism: Synechococcus sp. UW140; assembly: GCA_943371015.1. GTDB lineage: Bacteria > Bacteroidota > Bacteroidia > Palsa-965 > Palsa-965. The sequence goes on from CALRTD020000111.1 coordinate 4,861, forward strand.
AAAGCAGTCGCAACAATTCGCACTCGCGATGCGAGAGTTTTAATGGCTGTTCACTTTTGTAAATCAATTGCTGCTGATGCAGGTACAAGGTATAATCTCCAAAATTCAGTTCGGTTTTTGTTTGAGAAGTTGAATGCGTAAAGCGCATAATATTTTCTATCCGTGCAATCAACTCTTCCATGCTGAATGGCTTTCGGATGTAATCATTAGCACCAATTCTGAGTCCCTCAACAGCATCATTCGACTCGGTTTTAGCTGTTACAAAAAGAATTGGAAGCTGAGGATTTTTCAGCTTAATTTCTCTTGCAATTTCAAACCCGTCGATGTTGGGCAGCATAACATCAAGCACGCACACATGTGGCTGAGATGATTCGAGTAATTGTATAGCATTAGCACCATCAGCTGTATGAAAAACGGTAAATCCTCGACCTTCAAGACTTTCTTTCACAATGCGTGCGAGAAAGAGTTCGTCTTCTACATAAAGTAATTTGATAGGCTCAGTCATCATTTAAAGGCAATTTAACAGTAAAAACAGAACCGCTGCTGTTAGCAGTTACTTCAATACTTCCTTTATGAAGGCGTACAATTTCGGCCACATAACTTAGTCCGAGTCCATGCCCTTTTACATTATGCCGATTCCCCGTTGTGGGTATTCTGAAAAATGGTTCAAATATTTTTTGCTGATACTCTTCTGAAATACCGCTGCCGTTGTCCTGTACTTCAATAACAGCATATTTATCCGTTTTCGATAGACTGAAATTAACCATAGGTGGATTTCCGCCATACTTAATAGCATTATCAAGCAAATTGAACAACAAACTAATCAAATGTTGTTTGTCTCCATTCACAATCAGCACATCACTTTTTACTGATACGTCTAACTTACCTCCTGCCGCTTCGAGTTGCAGAAATAAAGGTTTCGTTACTTCTGATGCAATATCAGCGAGGTTTACATTTTCCCGCTGCAGTTCAATCTTTCCGCCTTCAAACATAGAAAGTCTCAGCACTTTATCAATAAGCATTGAAAGACGCTGCAACTGATGCCCGGCAATATCAAGATATTCATTTACACGTTTGGGATCTGTGCCTGAATCAAAGCGCTGAAGAGCCTCAATAGCAACGCTTACTGTGGCCACCGGTGTTTTAAGTTCGTGAGTAATATTACTAACCAATTGATCTTTATTCTTCACTAGTCGCTGCTGTGCTTTCAGATTTCTCCATAAAACTGTAAATGCAAGAACTATTACAAAAATCATCAGAAATGAAAGTGTAAACTGAGGCAGCATTCGTTTCAGAATAAATGGTTTATAGCCACTTACCGCTGCACGGTAAAACGAACTGTTCATCGGCGGATGTTCGCCCATAGTGATATTGAGCGGAATAGGAAGTGTATAAATTACTCCATTCAAAATATCCGGCTCACGGGCAAAGGGTTTGCTGTGTACAAGACTTGCCTCAAATTTATATCCTTCATCAGCTATCGACTGTTTAAACTTCAATAATAATTCATCAGCAGTCATCGAGTCGGCAGTCATGTAAATATTTACCGGCATCTCTCTGGGCATATTTCCCTCGCTGCGTTCAGGAGAATTGTTCTGACTTTTTTTAATGATGTTGTTTGAATCGCGACGAATCACAATCATCATATCACCGCCTTCATCCATTGGTGGCTTGGGGTGATTTGATATACCTATTGAATCGTGTTCGGGATGCGACTTCAAAAAATCATTGAAAGCCGTTTCACGAAAAATTGCTGAGAGTTCTTTGCGCAACAGTCGCTCCTCGCGTGAGTAACTGTCAAACAACCAAACCAACTGAAAACCTGCAACCATAAGGATTGCCAGCAACATGAGCAGCAAGTTTTTATGGCTTGATTTTAAAAACATCATTAACATATAACGAAGATAATCAGCCTTCTACAATCTGATATTTACTGTTAACCTTAATTAACCACACATCCGTAATGGTTAACATAGAACTATAAGCCGTCACTGTAGCTTTGCAAAACCAAATCAACTAAATATGCGCAATCCACTTATTATTTTCTCCGGAATGCTGATGATGGCAACCGTATCGCTTTCGGCACAAATTAATGAAGGCATCATTACTTATACCCGAACCGTGAAGTTTAAATTTAACGGTCCGCCACAGTTTCAGCCGCCGGGCAGCGGCGGTGAGCAAGTTCGAAAGCAAAATCTGGAATTACTTTTCTCAGGTAAGCAATCGCTTCTGAGAACTATTGCAGAACAAGCCGAACAGCCCGAAGAAGAAGGCCCTGTTCAAATTCGCATTATAGGACCGGGCTCCGATCAGCTTGAAGTATTTACTGATCTCACGACTAAAAAAACAAGCAGTCTGCGCGAACTCGGATCAAAAGAATATGTTGTTGATGACACACTCAAAAACGAAAACTGGAAACTAACTGCCGAAACAAAAAACATTCTCGGATATACCTGCCACAAAGCAACTGCCGAGCGCATTACGTGGCGAAAACAAATGATGATCGTTGACAATAAACCAACAATTGATTCGATACTTGATACACTGCAGTATGTAGCTTGGTATGCTGATGGTTTTGGCTGCAACTCAGGTCCCGAAGCTGCAGGAGCTTTACCGGGAATGATTTTGGAATATGACTTCGATAATGGTAAGGTTCATATTGTAGCTACTGCTGTAACAACAAAAGTGAAGACAAAAGAAATTGTTGCTCCTAAAGGCAAACACATCACTGCTTCTGAATACAAAGCTATGGAAGCTGACTTTCGTCGCAAAATGATGGAACAACGCGGAATGCCGCCACCGCCAAGAGATTAGTCGTTTATCACATCCCCGTTAACTACGCCTGTATTCATTTTGAATGCAGGCGTTTTTATGTTAAGGTGTATCACCATATAACTTTCTGGCGAAATCAAGATCAGTAGCCTTATTCAATTCTACAGGTAAGAAAAACTTGATCTGCCAATTTTTAGTTTTTTCCGCTTGCCTGTTGTTTGTTATATCCCACAATGGATAAACCCGAATTCCGCGCTTGCCGCCCTTACCATTTCGTGATATAATTCCTTTGTCGATTAAAACTGATTTCGGGAAAATAAACTGCCCCATTTTACTTCCGCTTTTCGATGTTATTACCACAAAGTCAATATCATCTGAACTGTCAAAAGGTTCTGTTATACCTTTCTCATTTCGTTTCCACAGAGTTACAAACTGACCTGTTTTAGCAGGTGTAATTTTAGAAATTCTGTGTTCAATTTTTCTTCCGTCAAGCTTGAACGAGCAAGCTCCGTAAGCTGCACTTTCTTTATTTATGCTCAGATTATCTACTACGAAGCCACACTTATCATATACTAGTTCCTTGAGCAATTGTAATTCGTTTTGAAGGCTGCTTCCTTTACTCATACGTTGACCTTTTCATTTACAGTAAATAAAACTCAATATATGCTGATTTGAATTTCGTAAAGATCAAATAAAAAACGGCGATCAGTGATCGCCGTAAAATTTTGCAGTTAGTTCTGTCGAATCATCATCCTTCGCATCCCCTTTGGATTTGATGGCTGAGTACCTATTTTATAGCTAAACCCAAGCATCACATAACGCTTCAGCGTGTTGTAGCGTTGAATTTCTACATACGTTACATCCACATTCTGCTGAATACCCGTATTGGTATTTAAAATATCAAACACTGTCAGCTTCAGTTCTCCTCGTTTATCTTTCAGAAACAACCAGGATGCTGATGCCGTCCAGAGCGGAAATTTAGTCTGTACTCCTGTTGATTGATTCGTTGCAATTGTATAATTGAAACTTGATTCGAAGTTGATTCCGGGTTTTGTTTGCCACATCATTGTACCACCAATTTTTTGCGTCACAAATTGGTTATTGCGCTGCGGTAAAAGTGAATAACGGCCATCTGAAATTCCCAACCCGTACTCTGCTCTGAGCTCAAAACTATCCGTAGGATTAAAACGCCAACCGGTATTTGCGTTAAACCCAATATTCAGATTCTGATTGTCTGCACCATTAATAATAGACCAGTCTCTGCTGGTTGACATTGAAACTCCAAGATCTACACCGCTCTTCAGTTTCTCCAATTTTGTAAAATAATTTCCATACACATTTACAGCATCAGAAGGCTTTCCGTTAACAGGCATCGAAACCTGACGACCAAGTGTATCGAGAGTTGTAGATGTAATTATTGCATTAAACGTATGCGTTACATAAGCTCCAAAGAAGTAAGATGAACCTCCAGTAGGATCTGGGGCAAAATATTGAAGATTAAGTTGATGAAATACCTCCGGACGAAGAGTTGTATTCCCCGAATAAATATTGAGCGGATCAGAGATATCTTTAACCGGATTAACATCCGAAGCATCCGGAGGCGTTATATCTGCATAGTAATTAAGCTCAATTTTTTTCTGCTTGGTAATGCTGTAAGCATAACGGGCATAAGGCATAAAGTTTAAAAATGAATTACTGTTTGTGCCCGTCTGATCAAGTAAAATACCGGCAAGCTGTGATTTCACTATTGAGCCTCCTAATGTAAGGTTGTGTTTTTTCTTTTCGTAGTTAAACCGTGTACTGAACCCTGCGTAACGGAATGTAAGTGTGAAATCATTACTGAGATCCGGCTGAAAAATAAGTGTCGAATTATCAAGTGTATCAACTGTATACACATTCCTGTCGTTGCGCGCTGTGCGGGTTACCCCTTGTGCTGTAAAAAGAATTCTTGAATAACGCCCAACCGGTTCTGTCCAGGTAGCAGTTACGTTTTGCTCATCGCGGCTTTCGTTCTGCCGGTTCCGCTGGCGGATAATTTTAGAAAATGATCCTGAGCTTTCTGTAAAAAAGGTTGTTTCATTTTCCGGTTCACTAAAATTATCTGCAACACGTTCATTTACTTTCCAGTTAACACTGAAATTACGACCTGTGCGGCGCATCTTCCGGGTAAACGTTATCTCGTTATTAAACGCATAAGCATCGCGCCCCGAAAAACTGCTGTTGTTTCCGCTGTTGATCAACCGGCTCAGCGCATCAGCTGTAGAAAAACTATTATATGAAAAACTTCTCGAGTTGGAATAGGTAAGCGATGTACGCATTCTGAATTTAGTCAGCGAGTCGTACCTGAATTCTGTGGTTATGTTCAACCGGTGATTATCGTTGTAGTTGTTAAGTTGTGAATTACTGTTTCGTGTAAAAACAGAATCGGGTAAAGCGTAGTTACGGATGCTTTCCGAGATCATCTCGCGTGAGCGCCGTGTAAAAAAATAGTTGCCCGAAACAGAAACTCGCTTCCCATAATCGTTTGCAAAATTTATACCTGCTGCCCAGGCTGTATTTATTCCGTTTGATGTTCCTCCAAAACCGCCTGAACCATCATCTGAAAATGAACGAAATCCGCCTCCGCCCTGATTGAATCCGC
>CALRTD020000112.1:0-10144 GCA_943371015.1 Synechococcus sp. UW140
TGCTAGTTACTTTTTCACAATACATACAGCACAAACCATTCATTCAATAGATATACAAAACACGAAACACCCCAATAAACACACTCCCGTAAAAATTTGCAAAAAATACCTTAGCAGCCTGAGCCAACTACGCCCTTTCTGGCCCGGCCTTTGTAACCGACAGCCTCTCTATAACTCTCTAGAAATTTCAATTGATTGGTTAGCCTTAATTACCGGAACATAAAAAATAATATTTATGCCAATCAAAATAAACAATGCCCCAAATATATGAAGTGTAAATTCTGAAAAGTTCATTGCCACTATAGTTCCAATACCTATTGCAAATCCAAGCAGAGCACGAATTGCGACAATTTTAAAAACGACTTTGTGTGCTAAGTTGAAAAGCCAATTGCAAAAAATTATTTCTGAAACGGCATAAAAAAGAAAAAGAAAAGTGGTAAACGCTATTAATCTTTCAGATGAATTACATAACAATAAGAGGGAAATACCATATACCAACATCGCCAAAGCATGCATTTGATGATAGGAAAATTGAACTTGTTGTCTTTTACGAGAAAATGCCGTGATAAATGCGAAAATAGCTCCGACGATCACGCTGATCGCTAATGTTGTATTGATCGTTTGAAACGTGTAATTTCTTGAAAACAAAAGAAAGGCTCCTACTAGAATTAGTATTGAACCGTAAAGGTATAGTGGGAAATTTCTTTTCATGTCTGAATTTATAAACTATTACTTTATTTTAATGATACTACAAAAATCAGACTATTTTTACCGCAAATCTTACACCCTTAACAGTAATAGTTCCATAATTCACAGTTAACTGGAGTCACTATTGTTGTCTTGGCGATTGGAAAACTAAATGCTCTGCAAAAGGCGGTTTTTTATCGTCCGATGTGAGCTGGGAAGATTGTTCGTCATTTGGTTGTCTCCGTTACCGCTAACTTTAAAACAGACACTATTACACTCATCAATAATACAGCATAGTACAGTATTTATCAGTGCTTTGTACATTTCGCCTTTTCAAAATACATACTGCACAAACCATCTATTCACTCAATAGATATACAAAACACGAAGCTCTCTAACCATCTCGCAAAAACCCAAAATTTGCAAATCACCCCACCCCCCAATACCTTAGCAGCATGAGCCAACTACGCACTTTCTGCCTCACGCTGCTGCTTTGCACCACTTCTGTACTGCATGCGCAGCAACTTCCGGCATTTGTAACCGACAGCCTCGACACCTACATCAACCGCGAAATGGCGGCCTGGAACTTGCCGGGATTGGCCATTGCCATTGTGAAAGATGGCAAAGTGGTGACCTCAAAAGGTTACGGCGTGCGCGAAGTGGGCAAGCCGGGCAAGGTAAACGATAAAACTCTTTTTCAGATTGCTTCGTGCAGCAAGGCCTTTACAGGCACTGCCCTTGCCCTGCTCGATGCCGAAAAGAAACTCTCGCTCGACGATACGGTGCGGCGCTGGGTGCCCGGCTTTCGCCTCAACGATCCGCTGGCCAACAAGGCGGTTACACTGCGCGATTTGCTTTGCCACCGCATCGGACTGCAAACCTTTCAGGGCGATTTTGTGCATTGGGATTCAGACCTGAGCCGCGATCAGATCATCGGACTCATGGCCAAGCACGAACCGCAGATTCCGTTCCGCTCGGCTTTCGGGTACTGCAATGCGGGGTTTCTGGCCGCCGGACAAGCAATTCCGGCCGCCACCGGCAAAACCTGGGACGAGTTTCTGGCCGAACGTTTTTTCTCGCCCCTCGGCATGAGCCGCACCAGTACAATGCATAAAATTATTGCTGCCGATACCAATGCGTGTCGCCCCTACACCCGCTGGGAAGGCCAGCAATACAAGCTCGATTACGACAACATCGACAACTTGGGACCGGCCGGCTCACTCAACTCATGCGTAAGCGATTTGGGACGCTGGCTGCTGATGCACTTAGACAGCGGCCGCTTCAACGGCAAGGAAATTGTGCCGTACAGCGCGCTCAAAAAAACCTACACGCCGCATAACATTATTCCGCGCACCTCAAGCATATTTCCAAGCATGCACTTTCAGGCCTACGGTCTCGGCTGGTTCATGGCCGATATACATGGCCGCAAAGTAATCTGGCACGATGGCGGCGCAGGTGGATTTTTATCAACCGTATGCTTTTTACCCGAAGAAAATGTAGGCTTCGTCATCCTCACCAACAGCGACAACAACAGCCTGTTTACTGCGTTGCGCTATCAGCTTATTGATGCGTTTTGCGGGAAGCCGTATCGCAATTACAGCCAAGTCTTCCTGCCCGGTGAGCTGGAAGGCCAGAAAGAAAACGATGCCGAAATTGCCAAATGGCGCGAAGAAGTAAAGGTGGCCGGAAAACCTCCGGTACTGCTGGCCGCATTCATGGGCAGCTACGGCAATAAAGTTTATGGCCGCATGTTTATTTCTGCCGATAAAACAGCGGGCAAGTTAGTCGCACAGTTTCAGCATCACCCGCAACTTAAAGCCACGCTCGAGTATATGGGCAACGGCAAAATGCTGTGTTCGTTCAACTCGCCGCTGTTTGGCATTGCGCCTGCAGAGCTGGAACTGAATGCCGACGGAACCGTGAAATCGCTCACCATTCACCTGCCGGGGTTTTTAGACAATATGCCGTATGAGTTTGTGAAGGTGGCGGGAGGAAAGTAATTTACCCGTCAACCTTATCTGTAAGCGCATCAAGAGCGGCAACGAAGGCCGCAGAGCCGCTTTCCGGCTCGTGAATGAATGAAATTAGTTCATCAAATACAGCAATGCACATGCCGGTTGTCGACTCGGCCGGGGGCGAGTGTTTGATAAATTTTTTGATCCCGCCAAACTTGCGGACAAAAATAGAATAATGAACACCGTCAAGCACCATTGCTTTATTGGGCGACGGGCGTGCATCTTCAATCATTTGTTGTAATACCCGAAACAGTTGTTCGCCCTGTGTGTATGCTAATTCACATGTAGAGCGGTTCATTCTAATTTTTTTAGGAACAGCTTCGGCATATTGTGCAGCCCCAAACTGTTCCGATAGCAGGTGATGCAGACAGATGTATTGACCATCAACAATCAAAAGTTGGAGTAAATATTCTGGTTCGAATGAAGCTTTAACCAAAACAAAAATTTGCCCTTCTTCTATTTTGTCAATCTCAAAAATGTCGAAAAGTCGCTTGTTGTATTCACCAACAAACGTTGTGTCAAAATAAATTTCTTCCGGCTCAAAATAATTGCACTCTTCGTTGTAGTTAAGCTGCCTCTCAAACTGTTTTCTGTAATGTTCACCCTTTTCGGGTGTATCGGCAAAAACAGCCAAACCTGTTCGCTGCAAGAACTCCTCAAATGTTTCGGGAATCTTTTTTTTCATCGTGAAAAATATGTCGAATAACCCGTCTATTCAATCACCACCTCCAGCACCTCAAACAACCGATCCAAATCGGCCTGCGTGTTGAAGGCTTGTATGGAATAACGGATATACGCCTGCCCGTTGTGCATCATCACCGGAACTTCAATTTTATGCGTTTCGTAAAGCGTTTTCTTTAGCGTTACTGCCGCAGCAGAATCTGTCAAAGCCACCGGAATACTGCACATTTGCCCAAACATGCCGCTGTTAACTGGTGCCAGCGGTTCTGCTTTCAGAATTTCAGCAAAGCGCGGAATATTGCGGAGCGTGAGTTCCAGGCAATCTTTGCTTACCTGCGGCCAATTGTGCTGCTGCATAAATTCAATGCACGCCGGCACGGTGAGGTATGCGCTGAAATCGTTTGTGCCCTGCATTTCATGATAGTCGATAAACTGCGAATGCGAGGGCGCAACGCTGTCGTAGCCCCAACTGATCACAAGCGGATCAAGCATTGGCTGCATGCTGCGTTTGGCGTACAGAAACGAGCAGCCTTTGGGCGCCATCATCCATTTGTGGCAGGCACCGGTGTAAAAATCGGGATCAAGCGTGCGGATGCTGAGCGGAAGGTGTCCGGGCACATGCGCACCGTCAACAATAATCATCAGCCCGAGCTCGCGTGCTTTGCGGCAGATCTGTTCCACAGGAAACACGAGCGCTGTTGTACTGGTAATTTGACTGATGAATACCACCTTGGTGCGGGGCGTTAGCCCTTTCCAGAATGCCTCTATAAACTCATCTTCGCCCGAAAGCGGTAGCGGAATCGGTTGCCGGCGGTAGATCCAGCCGTTTTTCTTTGCATAGTAGCTCCAGGTTCTGTCCATGGCGCCGTATTCGAGATCGGTGGTCAGAATTTCATCGCCGGGCTGCAGCTGTGCTTCAAGGTTTTTGACAACAATGTTAATGGCCTGCGAAGGATTGGGCGTAAACACCAAATCGTCGGCATCGGCATCAATATATGCGCCGAGGGCTGTTCGGGCCTCACGCAGCAATTGCGGTGCGTTTACAGCGATGTGCTGCACAGGTTCGCGCTCCAGTTCCAACTGCCAGCGCTGGTAAGTTTCAAAAATCGGCCGTGGACAGGCGCCAAACGAGCCGAAATTGAGATACGTGATATCAGGGCGGAAAAGGAATTGTTCTTTGATTGAAGACATCAGCAAAATTATTTTAGCTAATGTACCGAATCGGAGAAACGGATTTTGCTAGTAAAATAAATTCTTTATTGCTCCCTGCGGGGTCTGTTATTCTCATTAATGTATTTGGCCGAAATTGTGTGATAATATTTTCCTTTGAAATTATAAAGCTTTAAATCCGAACATAACGTGTCATCTTTGAAGTCGCCTTCCGCCATAATAGTTCCCGAGCTGTAATGCCAACGCCAATATCCCTGCTTTCGACCAGTAGAATCAAATTGACCATTGTAATTGCGCAACAAATCTAATCCCCACAAATAACTTTTGTCAAGATCTAAATAGCACATCTTTTCTCGGGCGGCTATATTATCTTTTTCATTAAATCTAAGAAACACCCAGGGGGGATAAAAACGATTATCCGATTTAAAATTAGCCGCAGGAACATTAGGAAATCCGGGGTAAATTAAAACACGAACATCTTTGTATTTACCTTTAAAATAGTTCAGGTTTTCTGCACTAAAGTTTTCTGCACTAGCAAAACCGTTATGTTTATTTTTGATCGAGTCGCGAAGCGGAAATTTATAAACCAGAGTTCGATTTTTACTTTTTTTAAGTGGTAAAAGATATTCGAGGGTAAGTACAGTCGAATCCGAGTCATTTTTAAAATCGTGCTGCATATGAATGTGACAGTCTTTCTCTGTAACCTCTCGATTAAAGTAAATTACGATACCCGTATCCGGAAATGTTCTCAATTCATAATGTTCAATTGAGTAGGGTTGATACATCATTTGCTCACACAAAATCTCTTCCGGTGTTTTTTTCTCTTTGCACGCGACAGCGGCAAGCAATACAAGCATAAACAATCCGGCAATGCAGAAAAAACGTGTTTTTTGTTGGAGTTTGGGGTTAATCATTTTGTGTTTCTGATAGAATAAAGATAATAAACTACCCCAGCACTTCACTCAACACCTGATGCGAGCGAATATCTTTCATGTTGCTCAAATGCAATTCATAATACCGCAGCAAATACACGAGCAGCAACCGGCGCTGATCAGCATTTAGTTTTAACTCGTGCAGCGCGGCAAACGGAAGCTCGCGCAGTAATTCAATCAACCGCGATTCGGCCACATCGGCAAACAGCGGATGGTCGGGAATAGATGGCCGAAACACACCATCGCGCAAATCGAAAATACTGGCTGAGCCGTAATCATTTGTTTGCGGAAAAAAGCCAAGGTAGCGCGTAAGCTGCATCAGAAATGCCAGGTGAAAATTGGCAACGCCTTCGCTCGTTAAATCAAGCACCTGCAGCGAATTGCTCAGGAAATCATACAACGGCTGGTCGGCATCTTCTTCGCGCACGGCTTTGTGCAACACTTCAGCCACAAACAAACCGATGGTGGTTTTAATAATGTCTTCGTGAAGGTGATGGTAGGGCGCGTGGCAATTCAGCTCTTTAATGGTGTGCAGCGTGTTTTTTTCGCGCTGCTGCACAATCAGATCGAGGTGCATCAGCGGCTGAAGCAAGCGGCTCCGCACTTTGCCCGTTTTGCTTCGCGATGAAGAAACAATGTAGCTGCGCAGTCCGAACTGCTCGGTGTAAATCCGGGCAATCAGTCGGCTGTCGGAATACGGGATGGTGTGAAAAACAATGCCTCGTGTTTGGTGCAGCATACACGGCAAAGGTAACGGTGATTTCGTCGCCGCAGTAAATGCAATGACCGAAACTACCGCATCAATTCACAAAAAGAATTTTTGTAATCGCCGTTTCTGATCCGTCTTCGTTGGTAATGAACACCAGATAAACGCCGGTTGCTGCGCGCTGTCCGGAGAAGTTGTTGCCATCCCAAATGGCCTGACCGCCAAGCGCTGTGGTTTTAAAAACTACATTGCCCTGAATATCGGTGATTTTTACGTCGGCATCTTTTACCAACCCGCGAATAGCAATTGGCCCGCGATACTCAGGCCGCACCGGATTCGGATACGCCATTACATCTTCATTTTTTTCGCCACCAACAGTTGCATCGCTGTTGTAAGAAATCAATCCTTTATCGGTAGAGAAAAACACCTCGCCGCTGATCGGGTCAATGGCCAGTGCAACCACGTTATCCGAAAGCAGCGGACTGTTGGTTGCCGTAAAATGCCTGATTTCCTGTGTCCCGTCGGCCGACATCAGAAACACTCCGCCGCCTCGTGTTGCAATCCATTTGCGGTTTGCGCCGTCAACGGCAATTGCAGTTACTTCCTGTCCTTTTAAAAGTTCCTGCAGCGTTCCGTCTTGCTCAAGCAAAATTCGCTGACAATCGAACCCGCTGGTGTTGAACACATTTTCTGGCGAGTAAAAAACACCAACGCCATCATTTGTACCCACCCAAATTTCTCCGTCTTCATCTTCAGCCAGGCAATACACCTCATTGCCCGGAATATTTCCGATACCCGCCGTAAAGCCAAGTTTACGTTTTCTGTCGTCGCTGGTTGTGGCTAAAGTAGCTCTGTCGTCAAACACCAATACACCGCCGCCACGGGGCAAAATCATCCACTTCTGCCCTGCTTCAGTAAGCGTGAGGTTGGCTACAACAGTTTCTCCCGGCACCAATCCCGAAAAATCAAACGACTGCCATTGTCCGTTTGGCTTACGAACTTTCAGACACTGCGGCACATGAGAGTTCACGATCCAAAGATTCTGATCGGCATCGTAAGCCAACCCGCTGATCCCGCACCACGGATAAGCCGGCCGCGACTGCAGCGGACTATTATTTTGATCAAAAATAGTAGTAACGGTATTGTTGGTCATTTCAACCAAGCCTTCGCCCCAAGAGCCAAGAAAAAAATGGTTCGGGTTCGACGGATCAATTGCACAAGCCAACAAGTCATACGTAGAATCGGTAAGTGCGGGCAATTGCGCTCCGCCATAAGGCGTCCACAAACCATCACGAAGCAAAGAAGCGCCTTCGCGACTATAAATGTTATTCCACGCATCATCTCGCCCGCCCGCCACAACAAGCAACTCACCCTGCGAAACCGTCATCGAAAAAACATCAACCGATGAAGGCCCGTTAGGTGCATAAACTCTTCCGTCAAATGGATTGACCATTTCTATCAGCGAACGATTGTTATCAGCAATCCACGGGTGAATTTGATCTACGAAAATGCTGTTCGGAAATGTTGGTCCGCTTGCTGCATTAAAATAAGATCGCACCTGTGTAAACTGCGGCCCCTGCGTATGCACATTGACCGAATAAATATCGGCCAGATAAAGCTCGTTGTTCAGCACGTCAATATCACCAATAAAATGACCGCCGCCGTAACCGGGGACAGTGTCCCAAGCAAGCGAAACCGGATCGATATGAAGCAGAACATCAGTAAGCCCTGTTGAGGCGACCCTGTAATTGGCAATTACCTCACCTGAAAAAATCCCCAAAGAGGTAAACTTAAATACAGGCAAAAACGAATACCGCGTCCAGCTTGTAAAACTTGAAAGGAACGGATTGCTTATTTGTGCATAATACAAGCCTTGTGCAGTTGCCGCATAAATCTGCGTTGCGTCAACATCTACATCAAATACTTCCAAATACGTTCCGTTGTTGCCAAGAAGATAAGTGTCTTTTACCTCAACCCGATCCAGATCCAGCACAACAATTCCAAACCCGCAAGATAAATATGCAATAGAACCCGAAAAAGAAATGTTGTTGATTGTTTTGCTTCCGATAATTGTTGAGCGCCTGATATCCGGCAGGTTTATAATTCGCCCGTTGTACAGCAAATCGATATTTCCTGTTTTGTAACCGATAACTAAAACATCTTCGGCTTCGTTGTAAGCAAGCGCACTGAACGACAGATCTGACAGCCCTTCCACCTTTGTAATGCGGTCAACACTTTTGTCGGCACGGTTTAAGCGAAACAAACCAAAATCAGACGCGCACCAAATAGACGTGGAACTACCTGTTACAAATTTACCTTGCTTGTACGGCAAATGAACCCGCCACGAACCTAACGGATAACCGTTTTGAGCGAAACAAATGCTGTTCGTGATAAGCACGAACAAAAGCGTAAAAATGCTTCTTCGGAAAAAATAAACGTTTTGCATCACAACAAATTTAATCGTTTGTCACAGCCAGTAAACTCAGTTTCCTACTGTTTATTGTGTTTAACCCTTGAAATCCGCTATCTGTTGCTATCTTTGTCCCCGAATTCACGGCTCCGTAGTTCAATTGGATAGAATGACAGATTCCGGTTCTGTTGGTTGGGGGTTCGAATCCCTCCGGAGTCACAGCAAAGCGCTGCGCGCCCGTTCCTTTTCGGAACGGGCATTTGTTTTTTAAATCATCGCGAATAAAAACATGCAGCGAGGCATTTTGATGTAACATTCTTGTTTTTAATTCGCGGGGATTTAAAAAACAAATCGGCGTGTGGTTGGAGGCTTTTGATCCGGAATGTTCACGCCGCGCAGCATTTTCCGCTGGACGTGAACCGGGATCACGTCAGTAATCCCATTCTAGATTGGCCCAGCGAAGCGAGGGCATTCAACAAAGCTACTAAGCCCGAGCGAAGCGATGGGTTAAAACAAGGCTAGCAAGCCCGAGCGAAGCGATGGGTTTCACATCTGCTCCAATGCCTGTTCCAAATCTCTCTGCAAAACATTCGCATCTTCCAACCCCACATACAACCTCACCAAATTCCACGGCAAAGGATTTGTGAAACTTGCCGAAGCGCGCAAAGCGCACATCGGAAAACACAACGACTCATGCCCCCCCCACGAAGTAGCCAACAAAAACCGCTGCAGCGAATCACAAAACCGCTCAACCTGCTTCACGTCTTCTGCTTTTAACAAAACAGACAACAACCCTCCCCCCTGCTTCATCTGCTCCTTGGCCAGCTCAAAATCTGCATTCGTCTTCAGATACGGATAATACACTTTCTCAACCTTCGGATGCGAGTACAGAAATTCTGCCAGCTGCTGTGCCGACTGAGCCGATCGGTTTACCCGCAACTCCAATGTTCGCATCCCGCGAATCATCAGCCAGGCATCGTGCGCACCAACAACAGCCCCCAGCGTCATATACTCCTCTGCCATCATCTTCGCGATGCGCTCACGACTGCCCGCAACAACTCCTGCAATAACATCACTATGCCCGTTCAGATACTTCGTGGCTGAGTGAATCACTAAATCAGCACCCAGCTCAATCGGACTTTGGTTCAGCGGCGAGTTATAGCTGTTGTCGATGGCAACGGCAATGTTGTGCTTTTTTGCCACTGCCGAAACGGCTCTGATATCTTGCAATTCGAACGTTAGCGAGTTCGGACTTTCCAGATAGATAAGTTTGGTTGTGGGCCGAATCGCGGCTTCAAAAGCAGCAGCATCGGAACCGGCAACATACGTTACTTCTGCTCCGAACTTTGCGAGGTAACTGCCAATCAGCGTGCGTGACCAGCTATACGGTTTATCGGCGCACACAACATGATCGCCGGCTTTTACGCAACTCATAACGGCAGCGGCAACGGCGGCGCTCCCGCTGCTGAAAACCAGCGCATCTTCCGCACCTTCGAGCGCGGCGATTTTTTTCCGAAGAATGGCTACCGTAGGATTATAGCCT
>CALRTD020000113.1:0-10136 GCA_943371015.1 Synechococcus sp. UW140
TTGCATCATACCAGCCTGATAACCCATCCAATACGGATCATTGTAAGAATTCCAGCCATACCAGGGATCATACCAGCCATTTCCCCAACTGTTTCCCCAACCGCAGCCGTAACTCGGTCCCCACGGGTTATACCCCCAGTACGGATTTCCCCAGCCGGGTGTAAAGCCCATGCCATTATTCATGTAAACCGGAGAAATGTAGGTCATGCCGCTGCCAATGCCCCAGCCCCAACCTTGATTCCAATACCAGAAGGAACTTGGATTGTAGTTATACATTTGATACTGCGGCCCCCAGAAACTGTATCCGTTATAGATACTTGTGCCGTAGTTGTATGGGTTGTTGGTGTAGAAATACGAGTTGGTATAATACGTATCGTAATAGCCATAACCCGGGACCGGACTGTTGAAGCGGCGAAGGCGGGCGGCATACTCGTAATCGTAATAATCATCGTAATCAAACGGTTCATCGTAATAATCTGAACCGGGCTTTGAACGCGCTTCGCGTTGTTTTTCTGCTAATTCACGTGCTTCAGCCTCTTCTTTAAGGCGTTCCTCTTCTTCTTCACGTGCTTTGGCTAAAGCTTTGCGCTCAGCCTTGGCATCTTTCATGGAATAATAAATATCATCCTTTTCTCCTGTGCCTTTAGCCATTTTGGATGTGCTGCAGGAATCCAGCGCCAGCAAGGCGATACCGGAAAGAGCAAGTATAGTCAGCTTTTTCATATTGCTGCGTATCAGTTAATAATCACTTATCGATTACTTCTATAAATATACTGCATAAATCGTGCTAAATATTCATTTTCAGTTAGATTTTTACGTCTGGCTTTACTGTTCCGTTTTAGGATGCATTCTTTAGCCAAAAGTGTAATTTCCCTGCAGGAGTGTTGTGTGTTTCTCGGCTGTCGCTCAGAAGTGTTGAGTGGTGAATGTAAACCGATGTGTGAATGCTCCTGGTTTTACTTTTTTACCACCAAAACCGGAATCTTTACTTTGTGCCTCACTGTCTCAACAGTTGTTCCAAACAGCATATCCTTGAACCAACTGTGTCCGTGTGCCCCCATAACGAGTAAATCAGCAGAAGCATTATTTACGATTTCGGGAATTCGTTCTTTAGGGCTTCCAAGCCCAAGCACTGTTTCAATTTTTAATCCTTGTCCGGCTAAGCGTATTTCATATTCCTCCAATGCCTGTTCATCGAATCCGGTTTCATAATCGGCCGTTTCCTGTTGCATAACGCGGGCTCCGGCTGTTTCGGTAATGTGTATGAGCAAGTAAGTGGCATCTTTCCCGCCCTGCTGCAACGCGTGACTTAATGCGATATGATCGGTTTCGGAGAAATCAACACAAACGGCAATGCGGTTGTAGCTGCTGCGAACAGAAAGCTGTAGTGTTTCGGGCAGCAGATGCGGAAGTGCTTTTTCCTGAATGCGCTGCCGACCGAACAGCGGACGCAGTGTAACCCAAAGCAGCAGAACACCGGCTGCAATGGCCAGCGGTATGACTGTACAGGCTATAAGCACCGGATAATTACTGCTTGCTAACCATTCGCTTATTGTATCAATCACTAATTTACCGTTCAGACTTACGATAATAATTGCACAGCACCAGGCCGGTATTACCAACCATGGGCCTGCAACAAATTGTCCCATCAGCTTCTTGCTGCTCACAAAATGGATCAGCGGAATCACCGCAAAACCTAATTGCAAACTGAGTATAACCTGACTCAGTATGAGTAAATTTTCGGTCTGTCCCTCGCCTCCAATTAGTAAAGTAATAACAGCCGGCACAATAGCAATAAGCCGTGTAATGAGCCGGCGCAACCAAGCCTGAAGGCGTAAATTGAGATAGCCTTCCATTACAATTTGTCCGGAAAGCGTTCCGGTAAGTGTTGAGCTTTGTCCGGCAGCAATCAGCGCAATTGCAAAAAGTGCCGGAGCCATTGCACTGCCAAATACATCGCCCAGCATGGTGTGTGCATCTTCAATGCTGGTTATATCTGTAAGCTCGTTGGAGTAAAATGCGGCGGCAGCCAGAATCAGAATCGATGCATTTACAAATAAAGCCAGATTGAGGGCAATTGCCGAATCAATAACATTGAACCGAATGGCCGAACGTATGCCTTTTGCTGTGCGGTCGATGCGGCGGGTTTGTACTAATGATGAATGCAGGTATAAATTATGCGGCATTACAGTTGCCCCAATTATTCCAATGGCAATGTACAAAGCTCCATCGCCCGGCAGCGAGGGGAAAAGTCCTGATGCAATTTCTTTGATGGATGGCTTTGCAAAAAACAATTCCGTCAGAAACGACATGCCAATGAGTCCGACAAGTGCAATGATGAAGGCTTCCATTTTTCGGATTCCGAAACGCTGCAAAGCCAAGAGCAGAAATGTATCAAGCACTGTAATCAAAACCCCCGCCAGCAACGGCAGTCCGAACAGCAATTTCAGACCAATTGCCATACCTATTACTTCGGCCAGGTCGGTTGCGGCAATAGCTATTTCGGCCAAAAACCAAAGTATCCGGTTGATAAACTTCGGATAATGCGCCCGCGATGCTTGTGCAAGATCAAGCCCGGCTACCAGCCCAAGCCGTGCACTCAAGCTTTGCAAGAGCAACGCCATTAAGTTCGACAATACCAGTACCCAAATCAGCGCATAACCGAAACGACTTCCTCCGGCTATATCTGTTGCCCAGTTGCCGGGATCCATATACCCAACGCTTACCAGATATGCCGGCCCTACAAAAGCCATTAGCCTTCGCCAGAAACCAGTTTTACCGCGTGTATCAACACTGCTGTTTACGTCCTGAAGTGATGGTGTTGGTTCTTTACTCACAAGAAAAAAATTAATGAACAAGACAAAGTTATACAATACTTTTTAATTTGTTAGCCTAATCTAACTTTTATTTCAAAAAAATACAGCTGATCAGGGCTTAACAAATTTATACTGGCGCTTGGTTTTTGCTTTAGTTGCGGGATTAAAAATGTTCAGCTCAAGCAGCTGCTCATTTATAATTTGGCCTTCGTAACGCTGCTCACCGGTTTCACCTTTCACAGTAAACTTGATTGTACAGTTTTTGCTGCTGCGTTTATACTTCCCGGTTAATATGCGTGAGAAATTTTCAGGATCGCGATTAAACCAAGTCATTACCTGCTTATAGTCATTCACCGAAGTTGATACCAGAACAACATTATCAGGATAAAACCGAATAATCGCTGAACTCTCTGAATCAATTTTAAATGTATAGATACCGTCAAACTGCAACGCAGGGCATTTATCGCCCTTAAAGGCAAGAATGACTGTAAGTAATAACGTAAAGCTGAATAAACGGAGCTGGGGCTTCATTCTGCAAAGTTAAACGGGCAAGCGGTAAACAAAAAACCTCCGGCAAAATTGCCGAAGGTTTTTTGAAGAGTTAGTTCTTATTAGTTCTCACCACGCATGAGGTGAACAAAGCCAGATCCTGTAATCGGTTCCATATCCGGGAAACAACGTGAGGTGTACTTTGTTACGAAGTAATAAACGCCATCTGCTGATTTAGACGAGTTATACTGTCCATCCCAACCAATGTTGTAATCGTTTGAATAGAATACTTCCTGCCCCCAACGGTTGTACACCCAGATTTCAAAGGTTCCAACATAAAGGTCTGTAAAATCAAAGCCGGGTTGGTTAGAAGCTTGAGTCTGTCCTGAAACAGATACATCAAAGTAGGGATAGAAGAAATCGTTTTTACCGTCGCCGTTAGGTGTAAATACGTTCACCATTGAGTCTGGCGAGAATATATTCAGCGGCGGCACATACGTTAAAATAATTGAATCTTTAATCGGGCAAGGTGATGTTGAATAAATCACTGAATACTGTGAGCCAAGAACCGGGTTGGTAACGATTAAGGTTTGGTTAGTTGCACCGGGTATTGCTGCACCAGTATTGTCGTACCACTGATAACCGGGTTGGTTGGGCAGACCTATCAAAGTAATTTCCGGATCCCCAAAACAGAATTGTGTGGTGATACCTGCAGTGTCTAGTCGAGGCGGATTAATTAACTGCACCGTGTCATTCCTCGTACATCCCAGCGAGTCAACGATAGTAACGATGTAGGTTCCTCCGGGCAACCCTGAAATGTTTTGTGTTGTTTGAACCGGTGTTGTATTCCATGTGTAAGTGTTGGGCGGAATACATGTTAAACATGCTGCGGCAGCTGAACCATCGGTGTAGTTGTAGCAGGTTGGATCATTGCCTACTATAGCGGTCTGCAGTTCGGTGAGTTCAATAATTACTTTGAGTCGGGTGATGCAGTTGGTATCACTTACAGCCTGCATTACAACTTCAAATGTATCACCGGCAGTAACTACAGGTACATAAAGTGTATCGTTGGTAGCACCCGGAATCGGGTTACCGTTCGGGTCAATCCACTGATAGCTGTTAAAACCGGGACTAGCCACAAGGAAAGCACCTGTGTTGCCGGGGCAGAAACGTGCTGAAATAGCATCATCAATGTTACCGCAAGAACACTCTACATAAGCATAACCAAAGTGACCACCGAAAATACAACCTGCAACTGTGAAACGAACAGTGATATTTTGGTTAATATAGGCTGTAAGATCATAGGTAATTGTTGTCCAGGGCTTGTAAGAAGTAAACGGATCGGTAGGACAAAGCTGATAACCGGGGATAGAACCACCGGCATTTTCGTAATACTGCAGACAGTTTGAAATGGGGTTGCCAATTGAATCAAGCACCTCAATCTTAAAATAAGGCTGTTCGTTTGCAGCATGTCCGCCATCGTTCAACACAACTGCATAACGATAGGTGAAGCTGGTATTGTTGGGATCAACTGTAAAGGTTTGTTCAATGGTTTCACCCATGTAGTTGGAGCAGTTGTTACCCAGGCGAACTGAATACTGACCACCGTTGGGAGGTACGGTAGGGAAACCTCCGCAAGGATCAAACTGAGCTGAGGCAGATGTCATAATGGTATGACGTGCGCTGCAATCACTCACAACAGCATCATTTGTTGTTGAAAAGAAACCCGGCACCACGTTTTGCAGCGGACCGCCTGATGACAAGGTGTTATCGCCAATGGTTCCGCTCCAGCCTGTGAAATCACCGGTTTCAAATCCGGGGTTTGTGCAGGGTGCAACAGCTGTTGTGGTTAAAGGGAAAGAACTGCGCATGCTGGCATACGGGTTAGGCAGGCCATATTTTTTGCTGATGTAGCTTCGCTTGCTGCGCTCAAGATAGATACGCGTTTCAACCGCAGAGAGGTTTGCCTGATGCGCGCGGAACATAACGCTGTCAGCATTAAAGCCAATCAGAGAATCGTTTACGGGCTGAGCAGCTACTGCTGCATGGGCATGGTCGTGTCCGTGGTCATTTCCGCTTGAGTGGTCGTGCTGATGAACAGGTTGCTGAGCGTTAGCTGTCATGCACCAGATAGTTGCGGGAACCAGTAGGGTAAGAAGTCGTTTCATAGGTTGCATTTAGTCTGCCGGGAATAAAATTACAATTTTTTATAACCTGCACAACTGTTTTTGCAGTTATACATGTTTGCCAATTTTAATAACGCATTTGAGAATAAAAGATACACCGGTAGAAAAATAAGTCTAAAAAAACCTAACTTTATAGCATTAACAGATGCTATGAAACACTTGTACTGCCTTATTTTGCTGCTATCCGGGGTAATTTCTAATTCTCTTTCGGCGCAGGCGCCCTTACCTGTCGGAATGGCTCCCGGTGAACTTCAGGCAATGCCTGCATATTTGCAACAACCAAGGGTTGCTGGGATCACTACTCCCCCCCCGGCTCCGATGTAAGAACCATGGCCGAATGGGAAGAAATCCAGGCGCTGACCATCACCTGGACCAGCTACCAATCAACACTTCGCGAAATTGTGCGGGCTGCCCGTCTCGAAACACAAGTCTATATCGTTTGCAGCGACTCTGTTACCGTTAAAAATTACCTGACAAACAACAACGTTCCGCTTTCCAATATCCACTACATCATTGCCCCGTTCAACTCTGTGTGGTTTCGCGATTATGGTCAAAACACAGTTTACACCGCCGGAGTTGATTCGCTGGTTCTGGTTGACTGGATCTACAACCGCCCCCGCCCCAAAGATGATACACTGCCTTCCGTAATTGCACGAACCATCGGTATTCCGCTTTACGAAACGTCCCAGTCGCCATGGAATTTAATACACACCGGCGGTAATTTCATGTCAGACGGATTTGGAACCGCATTCTCATCCAATCTGGTTGTTGATGAAAATCCACAGCTTTCAATTCCTCAGATTGATACCATAATGAATGCATTCATGGGCATCAATACCTACATTAAAATGCCGGTGCTGCCTTACGATGGTATTCACCACATTGATATGCACATGAAATTGCTCGACGAGCAAACACTTATGGTTGGACAGTATCCGGTTGGTGTTGCCGATGGTCCGCAGATAGAAGCTAATCTCCAATATGTGCTTTCAAATTATAACTCGGTTTACGGCACACCTTATAAAGTAGTGCGCATCCCGATGCCTCCGGATCAGTCTGGCGACTATCCTGATCAAAACGGAGATTACACCACATATACCAATGCCGTTTTTGTAAACAAAACTGTGATTCTTCCAACCTACTATCAGCAATACGACACTACTGCAATCCGTATATGGGAAGAAGCCCTGCCGGGTTACAACATTGTTCCGGTAAACTGCAATTCAATTATTCAGGCCAGCGGAGCAATCCACTGCATTACACACAGCGTTGGCGTTGAGGATCCGCTGCTGATTTCACATCAGGCTTTACCGAACACCACCAACACTACAACGCCTTATCAGGTTGATGCGTTAATTCGTCACCGCAGCGGTATTCAAACTGCAACGCTTTACTGGACAACCGACACCTCGCAGGCATGGCAAACTGTAAGCATGACTGCCAATGCTTCGCCCAATGGCTATACCGGTTTTATTCCGGCGCAGGCAGCAGGTACAGTTGTGTTTTATTATATCGAAGCTACTTCTGTATCGGGTAAAACTCAGGTAAGACCAATGCCGGCACCGGCCGGGTGGTGGAAATTTACTGTTTCCGGGCCTACCGGTATTGTCAGCAACTCGGCACCCGCATTCCAACCTGCATACCCGAATCCGTCTCACGGCATCACTTGCATCCCGGTAAGTTTTTCGTCGGCAACAACCGGGCAGTTATTGCTTACTGATATGCTTGGCCGCACCGTTCAGGTAATACACAGCGGAAGTTTTGCCGCAGGAGAACGCAACTATTTTATCGACTCAACCACATTGCCCGCCGGAGCATATCATTTGATATTACAAACCGAAACCGGGCGTGCTGTTCAGTCGCTCATGATACGCTAATGAGTAACGGACCCATAAAGAAAAGTAACGAATACACACTCAAGGAAGCGATCACAGAGCTACTTGAAACGTATCGCCTCACTACCAAAATGGATGAGGTGAAAGCTGTTGATGCTTGGGAAAAACTGATGGGACCTGCAATTGCACGTTACACCCGTCATATTTCCATCAGTAACCGCACACTGTACATCGAAATAACATCAGCAGCATTGAGACAGGAACTCAGCTACGGCAAAAGCCGTATCATCAATATGATGAATGAAGCTGCCGGAGCTTCTGTAATTGACGACGTAATTCTGCGCTGATGAAATTGCTTGCTGATGCTACTCTCTTTGCAGCGACCTCTCACACCGGTCAATTCCGGAAAGACGGAACTACGCCCTATATCAATCATCCGATTCAGGTAATGCATCACCTGGTGCATATAGCTGATATACATGATGAAGAATTACTTTGTGCAGCTGTTCTGCATGATGTGATTGAGGACACAGATGTAACAGCCTTACAAATTGAGCAGCGTTTTTCGAAACGCATCAGTTCAATTGTAGTGGAACTTACAGATGATAAGCATCTCGGCAAAAGCGAACGAAAGCTCAGTCAAATTGAAAATGCACACGCACTAACCGGCGACGCCCGCCTGATCCGCATCAGTGATAAAATTTGTAATGTGCATGATATGTACATGGCACCGCCCAAAAACTGGTCGATCACCGAGCGACTTAATTATGTTACCTGGGCGCTAGCGGTAGTAGAACATATCCGCGGTACGCACGATAAATTGGAGAAAAGTTTTGATGAGCAGGTGCGTGCTGCATGGAAGCGGTTAAGTCATGCACCGGCGCCGTTTTTGTAAAATCAGCTACCTATCAAAAACACCGCCGGACGCTTATGCAAATCAACTGCCGGCAATTTTTTCCACTCAGCTACACTACAGCTTCTGATCCATTCCGAAGGCAAAGTAAGATCACAGGCTACGCAGAGGCGCGTGCTGCTGTCGAGTGTTTGCAGCAGTTCCTGCAAAAGTTTCTGATTGCGGAACGGTGTTTCAATAAATAGGTTTGTCGTTCCCCGCCTTCTGGTTTCTGACTCGAGGCGGCGAAGTTCGCTGCGGCGTTCACCGGCATCAATGGGCAGATAGCCGTGAAACATAAACTGCTGACCGTTCATGCCGGAAGCCATCAGTGAAAGCAGTAGCGATGATGGCCCGATGAGCGGAACAACCTGTATGCCGGCATCGTGAGCCATGCGGACAATTACAGCTCCCGGATCGGCTACGCCGGGGCATCCTGCATCACTCAGCAATCCAATCTCTCCCCCATTCTTAGCTACAGTCAAATAAGCGCGCATATCGGTTTCTGCAATATGCTTGCCCATCGGATGCAGCGTGAGCTCGGCCTGCGGCGTAATGATACCGGCCTTTTTGAGCACCTGACGTGCCGCCTTTTCATTCTCAACCACAAACTCATTCAGGCGGCGCATCACCGATAAAGCCCGCGGCGAAAGTACCGTTTCAGGAAAAACATCATCGCCCAGCGGAACCGGAATCAAATACAGAATACCCATTAGTTGTGTTTTTGCTGATAACGGTTAACTAAAACGGCACAGGCTTCATTCACCAACTGATAAACGAGCTCAAAGCCTTCTTCTCCGCCAAAATACGGATCAGGAACAGCCCGGTTTTGTCCCGGATGCAATTGATTGAGCAGCAAATCGGTTTTCTGTAAATCCTGCTCACTGCGCGCTAAACTGTGCACATTACTCAGGTTCTCGCTGTCCATGACATAAATCTCATCGAACCGGTCAAAATCAGCAGCCGTAAACTGACGGGCGCGGAGCATAGAAATTTCGACACCGTGCGCACGTGCATTGGCTGCCGAACGTTTGTCGGGCTGCTCGCCTGCATGCCAGCCGGATGTCCCGGCCGAATCCACATCAACACAATCAGCCAGTCCTGCTGCTTTAAGCTGATGGCGTAAAATTCCTTCGGCAAGCGGAGAACGGCAAATATTGCCAAGACAAACCATTAATACCCGGGTTTTCATAAGCTGAGCTATAACTAGTAGTTGTTGTTGCAAAAATACAACTCATTTTCATGATGTATTTTGTAATTTAGAGCGCCTTACCAAAGCCTGCTTTTGTGCTCTCTCATCGCTTGCGGATTTTCTGTGTTGTTTTACTCTGCCTTTTCTGTAATCGCATTGCAGCCCAGAGCTACGATTTTGTGAGCTATGGCGTTGAGCAGGGGCTATCTCAAAGTAATGTTACAGACATTCTTCAAGACACTCGCGGCTATCTGTGGGTGGGAACGTATGGAGGTGGGTTAAATAAGTTTGATGGAATTTCTTTTCGAGAATATTCGCTCAAAGACAGCTTGCCGGGACAAATTATCAGTTCATTAGCAGAAGCGGCAAATGGTGATATTTGGGTGGGAACAACCTGGGGAGGCGCCGGACGATACGACGGCAAACATTTTGAAATATTTAATAAACAAAACGGACTGCTCTCAAACACTGTTCTGGCCGTACACTCACACAAGAATACTGTACTTCTTGGAATGGCTCAGGGTGGCGTTTATCAATACGACTATTCAACAGAATTAATCAAACGCATAAGCACACGACCTAAAGTATCTGCATTTTGCAGCAATAACAACCTAATTTGGGCAGGAGCAGAAAATACGTTACTGCAATTTGAAAACGGTAAAGAAACTGAAATTATACTTCCGGAGTTGATCGGAGAAAATGATCTCATAAATAAATTAACCTACG
>CALRTD020000114.1:0-10118 GCA_943371015.1 Synechococcus sp. UW140
TACGATAACTACGGCTACGAAACACAAATTCTGGCCGCTTCTGTGCGCCATCCGATGCACATTATCAACTGCGCCAAAATTGGAGCTGATGTTGCTACCTGCCCGCTCAGCGCAATTACTGCATTACTCAAGCATCCGCTTACCGACAACGGCCTGGCTCAGTTCCTTGCCGATGCTCAGAAATTCGCATAACCAATACGTTATATCAAGCAGCCGGATGGATTCATCCGGCTGCTTTTTGTTTTCAATTTATCCGTTAAATTGCTTATCTTACCAATATGGTCATGCGCATCAATCCGGAGAAACCCGACTCCAACGATATTCACAAAGTAGCAGATGTGCTGCGCTCCGGAGGAATTATTATTTATCCGACAGATACGGTTTATGGTTTGGGCTGCGATATTTACCAGCCAAAAGCCATTGAGAAACTCTGCAAGATCAAAGGCATTGCGCCCGAAAAGGCCAATTTATCTATTATTTGTCACGACCTGAGCCACCTTGCCGATTTTACAAAACCAATTTCAACCTCCATTTTTCGTGTGCTGAAAAAAGCTCTTCCGGGTCCTTATACCTTTATTCTCGAAGCCAATACCAAAGTACCCAAGCTGTTTCAGAACAAACGAAAATCAGTAGGCATCCGCGTTCCGGCCAATCCTATTGTGCAGGAAATTGTAAAGGCATTGGGCAACCCGATTGTATCCACCTCGGTGCATGACCTGAGCGATGAAATGCTTGACTACTATGCCGATCCGGATAAGCTGGTAGAAAATTACCGCGATAAAGTAGATATTGTCATCAACGGCGGTTACAGCAATATACAAGCCTCAACCGTTGTCGATTGTACAGATGGTGATTTTGAAGTGATCCGTCAGGGGCTTGGCGATGTGGAACATTTGTGGTGATCAGGTGTATATTCTCTGCCACTACATTTTAAACGCATCCGGCAAATAAAAAACAATATCCCCCGCTTTCATCGTTTCCTGTCCTAAAGCTGCCGCTGCTTTGTCGCCCGCTTTGCCGTGGAGATACACGCCAAGCACTGCGGCCTGCAGCGCATCGTAGCCGCGCGCGCGCAAACCGGTGATTAAACCAGTCAGCACATCGCCGCTGCCGCCTTTGGCCATACCGGCGTTGCCAGTGGTGTTGAAGAATGCGCGGCCATCGGGACTGGTGATGCTGGTATATGCGCCTTTGAGCACAACATAACAATTGAAACGCCGCGAAAATTCTAGTTGCGACAGAAAACGTTCGTGCCCGCTGGTGTGTGCGCCGGCCAGCCGGTCGAACTCGCCGGGATGCGGTGTGAGTATGGTTCCGGCAGGCAGAAACGCCAGCCAGGTTTTGTTTTCGGCTAAAATGTTGAGTGCATCCGCATCAAGCACAGCCGGACAGTTCGCTTCCTGCAGCCATTGCTTGAGGAGTTGCGCGGTTTCGGACGCTGTACCCAGACCGGGACCAAAACCGATGGCGCTGAACCGCTCGGCATTTCGGATGCGGCCCGAAACAAGTTCGGCGGCATCGCATTGCAGCAGCATCGCTTCCGGAGCGGCGGTTTGTAAAACGGTTTCTGCACATTGCGGCACCAGCGCACTAACCAAGCCGCAGCCCGAACGCAGCGCTGCATTTACCGCCAGCACCGCTGCACCCGACTTTCCGCGACTGCCGGCCACAAGCAGCGCATGTCCGTAAGTGCCTTTGTGCGAAAAAACGGCGCGGCTGCGCAGCAGCGGAGCAATTTCTTCGGGCGTAAGCAAGGTGTATGGCGTTTCTGCAGCAGCAGTGTATGCCGGATGCAAACCAATATCGATTACGCGCACTGTACCGGCATACTTTCCGGTTTCGGCAAACAGTAATGCGGGCTTGGGCTGATGAAAGGTAAATGTGTAAGCCGCATTCACCACATAACGCAAACGGTTGTTGCGGTTATCATCGCCAAATAAACCCGAAGGAAGGTCAACAGAAATTGTACGGCTGTGTGCTGCATTGATGTGCTCAATCAGTGCAGCGGCAGCAAGTTCAGGTTCCCGGTTGAGTCCGGAACCGAACAAGGCATCAATAACTACCGGCTGGTATAATTCGCGCAATGAAAAATCGGCATCACTGCCCCATTCTATTAATTGTGCTGAGGGGGCTTCCTTTTTTATTCGCTCGAGGTTATGCGTAAAATCGGCACTGTCGGTTGCCGCAGCTTTTACTAAGAGTACAATTACAGAGTACTTTTTCTGACTCAGCAGGCGGGCAATGACCAAACCATCGCCGCCGTTGTTGCCGTTTCCGCAAACCACATGCACTACTTCGTGCGGCTGCACAAGTTGCTCAATAAATGGAACACAAGCCGAAGCAGCGCGCTCCATCAAACCGGCTGAACTTACCGGTTCGTTGGCAATGGTGTAAGCATCGGCTTCGCGAAGCTGGGGTGTGCTGAGTAATTTCATGGATAAGCGATGCCAAAGAGGATGAGGCGTGTAAGAAAGTTCAGAAGTATCAGCAAGGCTGTGATTCCGAATGACCAGATGATAAGTTTAGCGCCATTGCGGAACCGAAAAATGAGATGCGAAATGAGCAGCAGCCAGGTCGAAAGAAAGGGCAGCAAGGCCGGAAACCTGACCATGCTGCCCCAGATATCGCCGCTGAGCAGCAGGATCAGCGAACGCTGAAAACCGCAGCCCGGACAAGAAACGCCGAAGTTGCTTCTGAACGGACACTCCAGCAAATGATGCGCTAACCAGTGGATGAAAACATCCATGAACAATTAGGATCAATAGTTATCGTAAACGCTGCTGCCACTGAGTGCTCCCAACATTCCGATTGCAAAAATGTGCGGCAGGAAAATAGCGAGAATAAACAGCAAGAGATAAAGTGCCGAAAGTATTGTACCGATAATGGCACACACACGTCCCGCATTCATGTTTTTATAGGAACTGTCTGTAAAATCGTCGGGCGCTTCACGGTAAAGTTTGCGGGCACTAACAGCCAAAATCAGCGCAATAATACCGCAGATTAAACCGGGTAACCCGTAACAGAAACAGCCAACAATTGAGCAAATACCGAGAACAAGCACGCCGGTTGAATTGGGTAACTGGCGCTGCATCGGAAACTGCGGCATTGGTGCTCCGCCGTATGGATTGTTGGGCGGCGGAAACTGTCCTGAATTACCGTACGGATTTTGCGGAGGCATATTGCCATACGGATTCTGCTGATTGCCATAAGGATTTTGCGGAGGAGGCATATTACTGCCCGGAGGCGAATATGGATTCTGCGGAGGAGGCATATTACTGCCCGGGGGCGAATACGGATTCGGCGGAGGAGGCATATTACTGCCCGGGGGCGAATATGGATTCGCCGGAGGCGGCGGGTTATTGCCCGGGGGGGAATACGGATTCGGCGGCGGCGGATTATTACCCGGAGGCGCAAACGGACTCGGCGGAATCGGAGGCGGTGTGCTGAAATCACCCGAAGGATTTTCATTGTTGCCTTGCGGATTACCGGGCTGATTCGGATCAAACGGAGGGCCGGGAGGAGGAGGAAAATTTGACATTTGAGATCAAAAAAGATAAGCTGCCAAATTAGTGAAATGTTGGCAAGCGGCAGACGAAAAAATACTCACCGGCGTTTTTTGTCACAAATTGCTCAAGATAACCGGTATTATTTTTCTGATTCTGCTAAAAAAGCATCTATTTTTAGGAACACAAATACACTCTCATGGAAACACCAAACAACTCAGGCCCGCATCAAAATCCGCCGAATTACCAGCAAGGACCACCGCCCGGTGGTTATCCGCCACCACCGCCGGGTGGATATCCGCCGCCGCCGCCAGGTGGTTACCCGCCACCACCGCCGGGTGGTTATCCGCCAAACTACGGACAGCCGGGCATGCCTCCTAAACAAGATAACACGGCGGCAATTGTTGCGCATTTTTCGCTCATCGGTTGGATTATTGCACTGGTGATGCACAGCAACAATAAAACAAGTATCGGTGCTTATTACATCCGTCAGATGCTTGGTCTCTTTCTGATGACCTTAGCCGGATATATTATTTGTATTCCGCTCATGTTTGTTTTCATCGGATTGGCCCTGATCTGGGTTGTTTGGATTGGCGCAATTGTATTTTGGATCATGAGTTTGATCAATGCAATTAACGGAGTCGAAAAGCCTATTCCTATTCTTGGAAAACAATTCAACGAATGGTTTAAAGGCGTTGCTTCTGTATAAGTTGCAGCAGTTTCATAAAAATGAAAATGCCCTCCATGTTACATGTGAGGGCATTTTTTTATGCTTTTGACAACAAGATAAATTCTTCGTTTAGCTGCTGTACTTGTGGTTCAAGCGGAGTACCATCGTTGCTGATGATCCATGTTGAGCGCTTCGTTTTTTCTTCTTCGGGCCATTGATTGCTGATGCGTTTCCGCACTTCTGCTTCCGAAACGCTGTCGCGCTGCATGACGCGCCGGATACGAATTTCTTCGGGAGCGGTAACAGTAATTACACCATCGAGTCCTTTGTCGGAACCGCTTTCAAAAAGTATGGCCGCTTCTTTTAAAATGTACGGATGATTTGCGTGAGCCAAGCACCAGTTGTCGAAATGCCGGGCTACAGCGGGATGCACAATGCTATTGATTTTAGCAAGTGCGGTTTTATCGGCAAATACAATTTCAGCTACACGGGCGCGGTTTAGTTTTCCGTCCGGCAAATAGGTTTCAGCCCCGAAGGCATCAATAATTGCCGCGCGGAGTTTGGCATCCGAATTTTGCAGCATCCGGGTTTCGGCATCAGCATAAAATACGGGCACACCGAGGGCTTCAAACAGTTTTGCCACTGTAGTTTTACCACTTCCGATGCCGCCCGTAATTCCAATTTTGAGCATGGTCCAAAGCTAAACAAAAGCGGCCATCCGGATAATTCCGCGATGGCCGCTGATGCTAAAAAAGATTCTTCTAGTTTGTTTTTACAATGCGTGTAGTGCTGAGCACTTCGCTGCCGGCAATGATGCGTACAAAGTAAACGCCACCACCAAGCTGATCGCCCGAAAGCAGCACGCCTTGTGTGCCGTTCAGTTGCTGCACAGCTACAATGCGGCCAGTTACATCGGTAATTTCAAGCACTGCTTTGCCGGTAAACTGCGAAGGCAATGTGTAGTTAATCTGCACCTGACCGCTGAACGGGTTCGGGAAAGCTGTAACTGCGGCTTGCTGCTCAACTTCCGGAACGCTCACGGCATTCGAATCAACAACATAGAAATGATCGAAAGCACCTTCCAGCAAATGCCCCGGCTGCTGATCAGCAATCTGCACGGTGAGGCGCATGGTTGCCGTTTTGGTCATGAGCGGATTCACACGCACTGCGCGGTGAACCCATGAAGACATACCCGGTGTGTTGGCATTTACATTTTCAACTGTTGTGGTAACTGTGCCATTGGTCAAACGCACAACCATTGAGTCGTTAGGATTGCCTGAACCACCTGCATTGAAGAACCAGCGGTCGTAGTGAATCCACGGATCGTTATATGTGGTAAGATCAAACAACGGTGAGCTGAGTGTGGTTTGGCCGCCGTCAACATCATCGTTCGAAGCATTTCCGCCGCCGTTGCCGGTTACAAAACACTTATCGGTGCAGTCGCTGTTTACGTCAACATCAGGATTGGCATCGTTAGTAGCGAGGTACGATGTTCCAACCGGCTCGCCGCGTTCCCAAATGCCTGAAAGCGCTGTTCCGGAAACTGTCCAGCCGAGATCGAAGGTAAATTCATCTTCATAACCACGCTGCAAAGCAATCTGTGCGCTGCTGGCCGATGGTGTTACACTGTCTTGTGCGCAATACATGAGATAGCCCCACTGTGCTGCACCTATTGTGTAAAGATCAGTAATACCGTTGCAGTTCGAATATTGTCCGGCCACATCAGAAGTAAATGAATAACTGTTACTTGAACTGGTGTAGCTCACCTGAACATTCTGAAGTACGCTGCTGTTGGCTGCATCAGTTACTGTTCCGTTGATGCTCACATTATTGGGGGAGAACATGTTGATGTTGTAGAGATTCACCTGACCGGGAGCAAATACTACGTTGTTCATTACAACAGAAGTATAACCCGGCTTGCTGAATGTTACGGTGTATGTTCCCGGCAGGTGTGTGCCTGTTGCAAAATTTCCGGTAATGTCTGATGTGGTTGTAACGTTTACCGATGAAATTGTAATGGTAACTCCGGTAAGCGGTGTACCGCAGGTGCTGTCGGTTACTGTTCCTTCGAGGTAGCAGGCACGCACATAAGTTGGGGTAAACACAAACAAACCTTCATCAATGTTAGAAACAACAATAGTTCCCGAAGGCAGGAACGGATAAACTCCCCAGGCACCTTCAAAACCATTGCCTGTGCCGGCGTAGGTATCATAACGGCCAACTTCAACGAGGTTGTGCGGACGGGTTACATCAACAATATTGAAACCATCTTTGTACCATGATGTAATTGCCCAGTTGTTCAGAATATGAGTATTGTGAACAACGGAGCCTGAGCCGGGAGTTGTTTGCATACGATCAACTTCCTGAATATTGGAAAGGTTGCTGATATCGTATGCCGCAAGGAATGAGTTGGTGTTTTCGTCAGTTGTAAAAAGGAAATTGCGGTCGTCGCTCAGCCAAACGTTGTGTGTAAATGCTGTGGGTGTTGTTTGGGTGGTAAGAACAACCGGTGCAGCTTTGTTGGTCATATCTACAACTGCAAAAAATCCGTCATAAATATGGCCGGCATACAGTGTATCGTTGTCCACATAACCATCGTGCACATATCCGTTTTGCTGATACTCGCCAACATAAGTTGGGTTGTACGGATCGGCATTGAGGTCGAGCACTACTGCTCCGCCCTGACCGATATTACTGCCAAAAAGGTAGCAGTAGCCAAGTGTGGTATCAATGTGAAGTGCGTGAACAGTTGACAACTGACCGGCAATTGCACCATCACCAAAGTAATAGTGATAAGGCAATGTTGTATTGGGCAAACCGCGCATATCAACAATTTGCAGTGCGCCGCCGTTACCTTCGGTAGTTACGTAAGCAAAGCCTTTGTAAACTTTAATTTCTTTCCAGAGATCATCAACGTTAGGAATCTGAACCACCTGAACAGGTGATGCAGGATTGGTAACATCAACAATACTCATGCCTTGTGATGCGCCACAAAGTGCATATTCATTGCCGAGCGAATCGCGGTAGCCGCAAATATTGGCAAGTGTTTGCTGGCCATACGTAAGCTGACTCTGAAACTGCACATTGTAATTTTGCGCAGGCAGCTCGGCTGCAAGTAAACCAAAAGCAGCCAGCGCTGCAGTGTAGATTTTTTTCATCGGAAAAATCCGTTTGTTGTTAGTTTGGGAGAAAACCAAAGAACGGAAAAAAAAAGCACAGCGTAAAATCTCGTCTGAATCGTTTCACCACTGTTTTACAAATGGTCGTTTCACCGGGCTAAACGGCAAACAGATTTAGTAGTATTTAGCAGATGGTTTCTGAATATGACTAATACGGGGATTGATTCTGCTGATACAGCTCAATCCCCGATTACTTTTTTCTGACTTAAATGATGAAAAGACTACTGTTTGCCGATTAATGGCTGACGCAGTAACTATTTAAGTTTTTTTACTTCTTTCACCAATGCTTCGCGTACATTATCGTTGACAGGGTACAATGGTGCGCGGAGGTTGGCTTTGCAGAGTTTCATCGCTTCGAGCGCTACTTTTACTCCGCCCGGATTGCCGTCTGCAAAACAGAGCTGAGTAAAATTGATAAGGCTTTCGTGAAGCGGGCGGGCTTTGGCAAAATCGCCTGCCAAACCGGCGCGCACCATGTCTGAAAACTGTTTCGGATAAGCATTGGCCACCACAGAAATTACACCGTCGGCACCGCAGGCCAGCATCGGAAGGGTAAGCAGATCATCGCCCGAAAGCACAAGGAAATCGGCCGGCCGATCGCGAAGAATAAGCATGATTTGTTCGAGATTACCGGAAGCCTCTTTCGTACCTACAATGCGCGGACAGTCGTGCGCAAGGCGGAGTTGAGTTTCGGCAGTCATGTTCATACCTGTGCGGCCGGGCACATTATAGAGCAACACCGGCAGCGGCGATGCTTCTGCAATAACACGGAAATGCTCGTACAACCCATGCTGATTTGGCTTGTTGTAATACGGGGCTACTGAAAGGATGCCGCTTACACCAAGCAGATTAGTGGTTTCAAGTTTGTGAATGACTTCAGCCGTATTGTTGCCGCCGATTCCGTAAACCACAGGCACGCGACCTTTCACGGTTTCAAGCACAAACTGAAGTACTTCCCCTTTTTCATCGTCATACAGCGAAGGTGCTTCGCCGGTTGTGCCCATTACTACCAGAAACTCGCATTTACCGGCAATAATATGATTCACAATTTTAGCCAATGCCGGAAAATCAATGCTGCCGTCGTTAGCGAAAGGTGTTACAATTGCAACGCCGGTTCCGCGAAACGGGTGATTGAGACGTGATGCCGATGATTTTTTGATGGTGCGTGCCATAACAGGTTTTGGATGTTTGGCAAAGGTAAGGCTTCCGGTTAATCACACATCATGCGTGAATAAGTGTTGGGGGATTGTTGGTAAGTGTTTGCTGAAAAAGTACTACCGGGGAGATACTGAATAATATTCGATAATATGTATAAAATAAAACCCCGGATTGTAATAGTTCTCAACTTGAATAGTATCGGCAGAAACAATTAGTGTGCGATTTTCATAAAGTGTATCTGTTCTGCCGTTTTCATTATGTAACCAGCTTTCGGTTGAAATTCGTTTATATGTTTCAATTACTTTTTTCACTGTATACTGCTCAGCACTGTCAGCACTATAAACTATACCCGCACGTTGATACCAACAACAACTATCAACGGTTGAAAGGTAATTATCTGCATAAGCCCTTACCTCTTTCTTATCTTTATCATACATATCAAGGTAATGAGGAGAATCAGAGTACCGGTATCTCCAGCGTACAAACTCAGGATATATCACATGAATTACCTCGGGTTCTTCTTCCTCAACCACAAAGCCTGAGAAGAGTAGTAATGGAATCAAAAAAAGTAAAAGCTGTTTTATCATAATGAAGATATTTTTATTCCCCTTACCAACTCCAAAAACTCCTCACGATCTATCATCTCCACTCCCAGCGATGCTAAATGCTCGGTCTCTACCTGGTAATTAATCAGCTCACCTACTCGAAATAAATACTTAATTCGTCTTTACGCGGTCTTCTTCCGGTTAGTCTTTTGTGTTTTTTGAGCTCTTACCGATTTAACAGAAATTTTCTTCTTTTTGTTTTTATAATTCTCAATAAACGTGCTTATTTCACGCTGGAATTCAGGTGTCAGAGGGCCACTTTGAATAATGAAATCAACTCCTTTGGGTTCTTTGATGTAAGCCATGTCTGTTATTGTTTAAAGTAGTTATTTACGAGTTTTATAGCGGAGTCTTGTTGAAATAATCACCTAAAGTCGCAATGTAAATTTGCAAGATTAACTTGAAAATTATCTCTTATCGGATCTCTAAATTTACTAATCTTCTCAAAAACTCCTCCCGATCAATCATTTCAGCACCAAGCGAAGCTAAATGCTCCGTCTCCACCTGACAATCAATCAGCTCGCCGCCTTCGGCTTCAAACTCTTGCACAAACGAAATAAACGCTGCTTTGGAAGCATTGCTCACGTGGCTGAACATCGACTCGCCGAAGAAAAAATTCTCGAGCCGTATGCCGTAAAACCCTCCAACCAGTTTGTTTTCTTTCCACGCTTCATAACTGTGTGCAAAACCGCGGCGGTGCAGTTCGGTGTAGGCGGTAATCATTTCGCGGGTGATCCACGTACCGCCTTGTCCCGGCCGCTTTACGGCTGCACAAGATTTAATTACGTCTGCAAAAGCCTGATTATGTGTTATGATAAATTCGCCGCGACGCAGTACTTGTTTCATGCTTTTTGAAACCCGCAGCCGCTGCGGAAACAGCACAAAACGCGGATCCGGACACCACCACAGCGGCACTGTAGTTTCATCAAACCACGGAAAAATTCCGCTGCGGTAAGCATTCAGTAAACGGTCGGGATGTAGATCGCCGCCAACTGCCAGCAAG
>CALRTD020000115.1:0-10086 GCA_943371015.1 Synechococcus sp. UW140
GGATCCAATCTTCGGCCTGTTCAATCGTTTGCCAGGGTTCATCATGCACATAGCGCACCACTTCAGGAAACCGATTCATTTCAAGCAGTGCGGCAGTATCCTTCATCTCTGCAGGTCGCAGTAAAATCCGTTCCGTAGAAATAGGAAAAAGAAGTGACATAAATAAAAAGTCAAATCAATAAAGAACCATCGTCGACACAAAACGCTAAGTAGTTTTTCACTAAGAATTTGCAGAGCGTTTTAATCGTCAAATTGAAACTTTGAGAACTACTTTGTCGTGAATTTGAAATAATTTTCATCTCGAGCGGAGCCGAGACAATTACTTCAAGTTTACATACGGCATTAGCCCATGCAATCCGCCTTCGCGGCCAAACCCGCTTTCTTTGTAACCGCCAAATGGCGAAGTCGGATCAAACTTGTTGAATGTATTTGCCCAAACAACACCTGCACGCATTTTTGAGGTAAGGTTAAAAATCTTAGAGCCCTTGTCGGTCCAAACACCAGCTGATAATCCGAACGGTGTATTGTTGGCCTTTTCAATCACTTCTTCAACAGTGCGGAAAGTTTGAATGGCTAATACCGGCCCGAAAATTTCTTCCTGCACAATGCGGTGCGATTGTGAGGCTTCAAGGAAAATAGTTGGGCGACAGAAGAATCCTTTTTTCGGGACGCTGCAGGACGGCTGGTAAATAGATGCGCCCTCATCAACACCAATCTTCAGGTATTCGTTAATCTTCTGAAGTTGTTCTTTCGAGTTAATTGCACCGATGTCTGTATTCTTATCCAGCGGATCGCCAACAATAAGTGTTTCCATGCGATCTTTCAGTTTACGGATCACAACATCGGCAACACCTTCCTGCACAAACAGGCGTGAACCTGCGCAGCAAACATGACCTTGGTTGAAGAATATTCCATTGATAATACCTTCTACCGCCTGATCAATTGCAGCATCTTCAAAAATTATATTGGCCGCTTTTCCGCCAAGCTCCAGCGTTACTTTTTTGCCGGTACCGGCAACAGCACGCTGAATGATTTTTCCAACATCAGTTGATCCTGTAAAGGCAATTTTATCAATGCCCGGATGGTTCACTAATGCAGCCCCTGTTTTTCCGTCGCCGGTAACAATATTTACCACACCGGGCGGTAAACCTGCATCGCGAATGATCTCCGCCAGTTTAAGTGCTGTGAGTGGTGTAGTCTCGGCAGGTTTCAGAACAACTGTGTTTCCGCAGGCGAGGGCAGGAGCAATTTTCCATGCCGCCATGAGCAGCGGGAAATTCCACGGGATAATTTGTCCGGCAACACCAACCGGACTAACATCGCGGTTGGGGAATGCGTATTCGAGTTTATCGGCCCAGCCGGCATAGTAGAAGAAATGCGCTGCGGCCAGCGGAACATCCACATCACGCGATTCGCGAATGGGTTTGCCGCCGTCCATGCTTTCAATCACTGCAAGTTCGCGGGCGCGTTCCTGAATGATGCGGGCAATGCGGTACAGATACTTTCCGCGTTCGCTGCCCGGCATTTTCTTCCATACTTTTTCATACGCATTGCGTGCAGCTTTTACAGCGGCATCAATGTCTTTATCGTTAGCCTGTGCAACTTCCGAAAGTGCTTTTTCGGTTGAGGGGCTGATTGTAGCAAAGTATTTTCCGGAAGCCGGCTTCACAAATTCACCATTGATGAATAACTGATAGCGCGGCTCAATGCGTGCATGGTCGGTACTTTCGGGCGCAGGTTGATATGCCCAGCCGTTGCTGAAATCTAGTGCAGCTTTTGCTGCGGCTTCCTTAGCTTTAGTCTTTGTGCTCATAACAGTCTCTTAGTCTTTCGAAAAATAATCGCCGCTTTGATAACGTCCGCTGGCTTCTTTGGCCAACTGCATCAGAATATCGTTTGTCAAACTGCTGGCTCCGAATCTGAACCAATGGTTCGAAAGCCATGCATTTCCTAATGTTTCGCGCACCATCACCAAATACTGCAGCGCACCTTTTGCTGTAGAAATTCCGCCCGCCGGTTTCATGCCAACCATAATTCCGGTTTCGTAATAGTAATCGCGGATAGCTTCGAGCATGGTTAGTGTAACCGGCTGTGTGGCGGCAGGCTGGATTTTCCCGGTTGATGTTTTGATAAAATCGGCACCGGCACGCATTGCAATATCGCTGGCACGGCGCACATTATCGAGTGTGGAAAGTTCACCGGTTTCGAGAATTACTTTAAGCCGGGCATTTCCGCAGGCTTCTTTTACGGCCGAGATTTCATCAAACACATAGCCGTATTCGCCCGCCAGAAAGTGCCCGCGGGAAATAACCATGTCCACTTCATCGGCACCGTTTTCAACGGCAAACAGCGTATCTGCAATCTTCACATCGCGGGTCGATTGTCCGGCAGGGAAAGCAGTGGCCACAGAAGCTACTTTAACACCGCTGTTGCCCAAAGCACGTTTCGCTGTTTTTACAAAAGTGGGAAACACGCATACTGCAGCAACGCTCGGGAGATCAGGAAGTGCATCATGCGGATGTTGTGCTTTGTAGCACATCTGCTTCACTTTCCCGGCAGTGTCGCGGCCTTCAAGTGTGGTGAGGTCAATCATGCTCAGTGCCAGTTTGAGGCCGGCAACTTTTGCTTCCTTCTTTATGCTGCGCGTATTGAGCCGCGCAACGCGTTCCTCAATACCTACCTGATCAACAGGTGGTGTATGCGAAAAATCAATACCAGTCATTGAATCTGAATGAATTTCAAATGTAAGGAAAAGACCTGAATGCCCGCGGGGTTTGACCTACGCCATCTTGTTGTACTTATTCCGATACTCGGCGGGTGATAATCCGGTGATTTTTTTAAAAGTAGTTCGGAATGCCTTTGTGTCTGTATAGCCAACATCAAACATAACTTCATTGATGTTTTTTCTGCTGTTTTCAAAACTCCGCTTGGCGGCTTCAATTTTTACCCGCTGCATGTATTCGAGAACAGAGTTGTTTGTTGCAAGTTTGAAACGACGTTCAAAGCTTCGGCGGCCCACGGCAACACTTGCGGCAAGCTCATCAACAGAAAATTTCTGTGTTACATTTTTTTCAATGTATTCTTGCGCTCGTAATACTTCTTCATCGTTATGCGATTTCTGTCCCTGAAATAATGCAAAGGCCGATTGACTCTCGCGGTCAATATCAATGGCAAAATATTTTGAAGCAAGAATAGCCGTTTCCCGATTTGTGTATTTTTCTACAAGATGCAGCAGCAGGTTCCAGTAAGAATTGGCTCCGCCGCTCGAATACAAACGTTTTTCTTCTGTAATGATGCTGCCGTCAACAACGTCCACATCAGGAAACATTTCGCGGAATTGATTGGTGAAGCCCCAGTGTGTTGAACATTTTTTCCCGCTCAGCAAACCTGTAGAAGCTAACATAAATGCACCAACGCACAGCGAAGCTACTTCTGCTCCTTTGTTGTATTGCTCAACAATCCACGGCTTCAGTTTTTTGTTTGCTTCAATTGCTTGCTCCATATTGCCAAACAAAGCCGGAATAATAATCAGGTCTGTTTTTTTTACATCGCTGATCAATACATTAGTATGTACACTAAAAAGCCCGCCATTTAGTGTCACTTCTTTTTTTGCTCCTGTAAGTTGCACATTAAACAAAGGCGCTTTCCCCGCAACTGCCAGAAACTGATTAACTGTATTGAACAAATATTGCGGATCGGCAATGGCTTGCATTACACTCGATTCAGGAACAAGAATTGAAACCGTTTTCATGACCGAAAGGTATGAAAAACAAATGTCGCAAAACGCCCTTCTATTGCCGTTTTTACACTGCGTGTCCAACTAACGTTGCTTGTATGTTTGCATTGTCAATCAATCAAGAACACATGCTTAACTGGAATTTTGAAAACGATATTGCAATTGTATGTGCCAAAGCAACATCGTTTCCCGATGGAGTTATGGCGGCTTTTCAGCAATTGCATGCAGTTGCACCACCGGCCGAAGGCCGAAGCTATTTCAGCGTTTCCTGGCTAGCTGTTGATGGGAAAATTGAATACATGGCCGGCGCAACCGAGCTGCAACCGGGAGAAATTAAACAAAACGGTTTCGTTAATTTTACTATTGGTGCGGGCAAATATGTATATATTGATGTTCATGATTTCATGAAAGATATTCCTGCAATCGGTAAAGCATTTCAGCAATTAATCGCTTCGACCGAAACAGTAAAAAATACTGTTTGTATTGAGTGGTATGTAAGTGATAAGTTGTGTAGATGTATGGTTAAATCACTCTAAACTAATAAACAATGGCAACTGAAAAAACATCGTTAACAATATCGGCTGTAGTCAATGCGCCGATTGAGAAAGTTTGGAATGCGTGGACAGCTCCGGAGCATATCGTTAATTGGAATTTCGCTTCCGATGATTGGCATTGTCCCTCTGCCGAAAATGATTTGCGTGTAGGAGGCAAACTTAGATCAACAATGGCGGCGAAAGACGGAAGTTTTGCATTTGACTTTGAGGGGACATATACATTTATAGATCTGCACAAAACAATCAGCCATGTGCTTCCCGATGGGCGTAATGTGAGTACATCTTTCGCAGCAGACGGAGATGTAACACACATTACCGGAACATTTGATGCTGAAACGGAAAACTCGCTTGAGCTGCAGCAGCAAGGCTGGCAAGCGATTCTGAATAATTTCAAAAAGTACGCAGAATCAATCTGAACAGTTATGATCAACAGTAAAATCACACCTTTTATCTGGCTCAAAACCGGAGCCGATGAAGCGGCTGAATTTTATACTTCGGTTTTTAAAAACAGTCAGCTCGGCAAGGTTGTTCGCATGGGTTCGGATGGGCCTGTTCTGACTGCGTCCTGTGTAATTGAAGGTGTCAGCTTTACATTTCTGAACAATGCAAACTGCGAACCTACAGATGCTGTTTCGTTTGTTGTGCATTGCAAAACACAGGAAGAAGTAGATTATTACTGGGATGCATTTTTGGCCGGCGGACAAGAACTGGCTTGCGGATGGCTGCGTGATAAATATGCTATTGCATGGCAAATAATTCCCGATCAGCTTGTTGCCCTCATGCAACATCCTGAACCCGGAAAAGCACAACAGGTTATGCAGGCCATGATGGGAATGAAAAAATTAATTATCGCAGATCTTGAAAAAGCAGCTTCCTGATGCCTTCGTTGCATACCTATCTAACCTTTAACGGCAACTGCCGCGAAGCAATGCTGTTCTATCAGAAATGTTTGGGCGGTGAGGTTAGTTTTCAAACAATTGGCGATACAAAGTCTGCTGCTCATTTACCTGAAAAAACACATCGTTACATTCTGCATGCTGTTTTGCGTAAAGAACATTTCCAGCTTGCAGGTACTGATATTGTGAGTGATGATGGATTAATAAAAGGCAATGCGGTTTCGATTTTATTGCAATGCAACTCTGACAAAGAGTTGCGGACGTACTTTAAATTACTCTCGGCAGGAGGTAAAACTGAATTGAAAATATCAAAAACAGATGAGGGGAGTCTCTCCGCTAATCTCTGCGATAAGTTCGGGGTTCACTGGTATCTGCACTCAAAAACAACAACCAAATCAACTTAATATGAAAGGTGTTAAAATTACATTCTGGATTACTACTTCACTCATCTTCTTGTTTGAAGGTGTAATGCCTGCTCTTACTGGTCATACAGAAATGGCTAGAGAAGGTACCCGCCATCTGGGCTACCCCGATTATTTCGGTACGATGCTTGTGTTTTTTAAAGTGGCCGGGGCAATCGCATTAATTATTCCGCAAATTCCTTATGTCGTAAAAGAATGGGCGTATGCCGGATTTGCAGTTGATTTTATTGCTGCATTCGTAAGCATTTGGGCTGTTGACGGATTAAGCGGACTTACGTTTTTCCCGATGATTGTTTTTGCAATTCTTATTGTGTCGTGGATTTGTTTTCACAAGATCAGAAAGCACAATCTGGCTCATTAATTAATTCATGGTTGACGTATTCCGCACCAATGTTGATTTGCCGGATCAGGCGCAGCAACTTTTGTTACTCCTCGACACGCAGTTTCCGGAAACGGAGTTCAGTTTTGATCTCGATGATTGCGACCGGATACTGCGTGCCGAGGGCAGGATTCTGCTGAGCAGACAAATTGCAGATTTACTCGGCAATGCCGGATTTGTCTGCGAGCCGCTTAAGTAGTTTTGCCGCAGGAATCAATTACATTTGCAGCATTCATTCAGCAAATGTCAACCTCTCAGCGAACATTACGCGAACAGCTTCTGCAACAGCGCAGTTGTGTAATCTGGCTCACCGGTTTATCGGGTGCAGGAAAAACAACACTCGCCACTGCACTCAGTGAACAACTGCACAGCAACGGAAAACTCTGCACCGTACTCGACGGCGATGTGCTTCGCGACGGACTCAACAAAGGTTTATCTTTCACCGAAACCGACCGTACAGAAAACATCCGTCGCGCTGCCGAAACGGCAAAAATTCTGCTCAACGCCGGCGTTATTACTATTTGCAGTTTCATCAGCCCCACAAACGAACTTCGTACACTCGCCAAACAAATCATCGGCGAAAATGACTTCATCGAAGTCTTCGTCAATTCATCACTTGCATCCTGCGAAAAGCGCGATGTAAAAGGACTCTACGCCAAAGCCCGTCGGGGTGAAATACCCAGTTTTACTGGCATTACAGCACCTTTCGACGTACCGCAAAATCCGGAAATCGAATTGCGTACCGATGAACAAACGATCGAAGAAAGTTTATCAAAACTAGTTGAGGGCATTCTGCCTCACATTTCCTTGTAGCTAAGAAGTGTAAAGTGATAGGTGCAGAGTGTAAAGTGAAAGCACACACGCTGTTTATCTACTCTCTATAAAAAGTTCGGCGAAGCCGGTAATCGTTTTTCACTCTTCACTTTACACTCTACACTTCCGGGCAAAGCCTGGAATTTACATCTCCATAAACTCCCATGCCGAGCGGTAAGCGCCAATTTCATCAACGTAATTCAAAAACGATTTGTAGAACGAATGATTGGCAAGTGTGGCGCTGTCGCCAAATACGATGAGCTTTCGTTTGGCTCTGGTGAGTGCTACATTCATGCGGCGCGTATCGGCAAGAAATCCGATCTCGCCATTGTCGTTGCTGCGTACTAAACTGATGCAGATAATATCGCGCTCCTGTCCTTGAAAGCCATCAACCGTGCGTACTGAGAAATGATGGCGGCTGCCTT
The DNA here is from genome assembly GCA_943371015.1 of Synechococcus sp. UW140. Lineage (GTDB taxonomy): Bacteria > Bacteroidota > Bacteroidia > Palsa-965 > Palsa-965. Next base: position 7,226 of record CALRTD020000115.1, read on the forward strand.
CAAAGTAGGGTTGCTGAGCCAGTTCGAGTGTTAGTAATTCGGTTTGCTGTTTGTAAGGCGCAATAATGCCAATGCGCAACGGTTCTGATGTTTTGTGACTATCGTATTGTTCAATTACGCGGCCGAGATGTTTGAGCAGCAATGCCGCTTCTTCAGGGTTCGATAAACTGAGTGTTTCGGGGTTTTGCACTTCGCTGAATCCGCAACCGGCTGTATCTATAAATTCGAGCGGACGAATCAGTAAATCATCGTGTTCATCAAAACTCAGAAGGCTGTTCTTTACGGTTAAATCAGCTTGCAGTCGATTATCGTAAAACTCGCGGTTCGAAAACGTCATGATGTTTTCGTGCATTCGGTATTGCGTTTCGAGCAGTACGGATGAATGTGGTTGTGTGCGAATTGCGCGCTCGAAAAGGGTGAATTTTAAGCCACCGTCTTCGGCTTTTTTTGATTTCACTGTTGGCGGAAGCTGGCAATGATCGCCCGCAAAAACTACGCGGTTGGCACGGGTAATCGGAATCCAGCTCATCGGTTCAAGCGCTTGTGCAGCTTCGTCAATAAACACGGTTTCGAAACGTTTATCACGCAATAATTTTCCGGCCGAAACAACCGGTGTGCAGGCAACCACCTGCGCCTGTTCAAACTGATCCCAGAGTATATAATCTTCGAGTGCGGTTGCATCTTTCAGCAACTGCCGGGCTTCGGTGTACAGCAGATTACGCTGTTCACGCTCATCGCGGCCAAAATTACGTTTGTACTTTTTGGCCATCGAGAAATATTCCTCGGCACGCTTGCGGAATTCTTTCAGCTCTTTGTAATTCGCGTGACGAGTCATTTTCACGTCCAGCGTGTTGTTCATTACTTCGTCTGAAACACGCGCCGGATTTCCCAGCCGCAGCACATTAATGCCCTGACGCACCAAACGCTCGGTGAGCAGATCAACAGCTGTGTTGCTCGGGCTGCACACCAGCACTTGCTTTTCGTGCATCAGTGTGTGGCGTATGGCCTGAACAAGGGTTGTGGTTTTACCTGTTCCCGGCGGGCCGTGTACAATAGCTACATCTTCGGCAGCAAGAATTGTGCGCACAGCATCAGCTTGCGAACGGTTTAAGCCTGCGGGCTGCACGCTTTCATCTTTTTTACCGAAAGCAGCTTGTTTGTAGCCGTAAAGAATATCGCGCAACTCAGCAAGGCGGCCGCGTTCGGCATCCATAACTTTTTGCAGGGCAATAAGCATTTCACGATATGAATTCTCGTCGAAAAGCAAATTGATGCCCAGCTTTCCGCGCTCAGCCCAACCCGGAAGTTCGTCGGTGCTGAACTGAATGCGCATGCGGTTTTGCCATACCTGCCGCACCGTGCCCTGAAGCTTCCAGTTTTCGCTGTTGTTATCGCCGGAGTTACTGAAAAGCTCAATCAGTTTTCCGTTCGAGAACTGATGCAGTTCGTTTTGTCCCTGCGTGCGTTCTACTTCCAGAATAAGATAATCACCGGCACCAAGTTCTTCGGCTATAATATTCAGCGGATACCAGGTTACACCGTTCCGGCGACGCTCGGCAATGCTGCAGCGCTCAAATTGCGCCACATATTGTTTGTAGTCTTCGTCTTTTTCAATGGCCAGCAGTTCTGCAAAACGCTGGATTTTTTCGCGCAGTTCTTTCACAGTTATTTTTTCGCGAGATAAAGATCAATATAAACCGGAAGATGATCGCTGTAGCCACCAATATATCGGCTTCCGGCATAGGTGCGCAGCGGAGCCGGAGGATCTCCTTTATAGTTTTCGCCCATTATCCATTCGGGCTTAAAAATATGCGCTGAAGATGTGGTAACATAGTAACCACGTTTACCAAATAAATTAGTCGAAACAAGAATCTGATCGAACGTGTTTTTTTCTTTTCGGTAATAGTGTGTGCCTTCGCCTTGTGCATCAATTGCACTCATCATATTCCGCAGTCCGGGAGAAGTAGAATCATTAACGGAGTGAGCAATACTTTGTAAGCTGGCATCAGTAGGCTCGTCGTTAAAATCGCCGATGGCTACAACTTGTGCGCCGGGAACAGCTTTCATCATACTGTCTGTAAGTTGTTTTAAGCGTTCGGCAGCCATCATGCGGCGAGGCGCACTTTCTTCGGGACCGCCACGGCGCGAAGGCCAATGGTTTACAAAAATGCATAGCGTATCGTTTTTGCCGAGAATGCCCTTTACGTATAAAATACTGCGGGTTGGCGGTAAAGTATCAGAGGGCTGCGGAACAATAAATGGCTTTGATTCGAGCACACGGAAAGCCGATTTTTTGTACAGCAGCGCAACATCAATGCCGCGGTTATCGGGAGAGTCGTAATGCACAATGCCGTACTTCTGTTTTTTGAGCGGTGTTTTTTGCGTGAGATCAACTAAAACGCCTTTATTTTCTACTTCACAAAGCCCGATGAGTTCAGGACCGCTTCCATTGCCGATTTCAAGAATTACTTTCGAAAGCTGCGCGAGTTTTTTTTCATAGCGCTGCTTTGTCCATTTCATTTTACCGTCCGGCAAAAATTCTTCATCAATTACGTTTTTATTATTAATTGTATCGAACAGATTTTCGGTATTGTAAAATGCAATACGTGCCGATGCGGTTTGCGCTGGCTGTGCTTCCGCACAATTTGAGAAAAGGAGTAGTGCAATGCAAGGCAGGAAGAAGGCAATGTGTTTCATCGGGCAAAGATAAGTGTATAAAACCGGCTGTTTATATTGTATTGTTGTTAACGATGAATTTAAGGCGAATGTCTCGCAATTGTATCGGTGTAACGATTGCCGATTGCTGAATTTTATTACCTTTCTCTTGGCAATCAATATTGTAAATAAGTCAGTGTATCTGG
>CALRTD020000116.1:0-10050 GCA_943371015.1 Synechococcus sp. UW140
TTATTCCCGTTAACACTGTACCAACCTGCCGAACTTTGGAAGAGCAGCGTATCGTTTACATTTCTGAAACGAATATTTTGTCGCGTGTGTTCAGGTGCAAATACATTATAGCCTTTAACACTTGCTGTATTCAGTTTTTCGCTAACCCAACTCAGTTGTTTTCCGATTTTCATTTCAGCCAGCAATGTCAAACTATCGCGTGCAAAAAGCCGCATTGTATCGGGCAAAACAAACAACGCATCCTGGTTGTGCGCCAACGCAAATACACTGTTATTCTGTACCGCAAAACCAAGCTCAGGCAGAAAATGATACTGCCCCCATTTGCTTTTGGGCAGCGACCTGAATTCAATTTGCGAAGTTTGTTTTAAGTTAAACAGTGTGTCTGTTTCAAGCAGAAACACACGACTTTCCGCAATTACAATTTCCTCAATCGGATATTGTTTCGCCATTGTATTTGCACGAGCAGAGATTGAATCAAGCGGGTTTCCGTAAATGGCTGCATAATCTTTATAGGATCTGAAATGATATTGCAGCGCTACATAATAGATCATATAAATTTTATCGTCGCAAGCATACAATCCTTGTACACGCGAGAGTCCGGAGAAAATTCCTTCTGCGGTTGAGTCGAACGGTTCGCGTTTATGATAAACCATGCCGCGCAGTGAGTCAGCTTCACGGCATTGATCCAGCAGTTGGTTGTCAAGTAATGTGTCAGCCGTAAATGCTCTCAGTTGCTTCCCCGAATAAGTATTGTAAATAGTTGCAGATGCACCGGTCAGCGCAACAATACGATCATTACCAATTGCGAAAATATGTTGAGGGGAATACTGAAGCAGTGTTTTCGATTCATCAAGCGGAATATGTCTGATGAGTTCAAACGTAATGCCGGAGTTCCGGCCGCTGCAACTGAACAACAGTGCAGCGGCCAAAACAAAAGGCATGCCGGTTCCCCTGGCGGTTACTTTCAGTTTACTGAACATAATCCATCATAAATTCGACGCTGCCGTCGGGTTTTGTATTGATATCGCGGATACGGCGGAGCTGACGAACAGAAGGTATTTGTTCATTGGCAATAAAAACATCATCACCATTGCTGTTGCTGATGGCTGTTGAGAGTGATAAAATATCAGTAGGCGTGCTGCTGATCGTATTTCCTCCGCTGCGATCGCTAACAATTACGGTAGCGCAAACACTGTTGCCCGGGTAGCAGGAGCCCAGCGGAGGATTGGGGAACCCCGGCCCCGGAATGAAGTAGCCGGAAAGATGTGTAACAAATGGCGCACGCCCCTGCGTTGATTCCTGAAGCAGTTGCTCATAAAGCTCCGGTGAAGCGGCTTCTATAAGCTGCTCGGGTGTACGATCTTTGTAGTTAAATGTACTGAGCGGCGTTGCATCAGCAGGCGAAACGGTTTCTTTGGCACAGCTTGTAAGCAACAATGCCGCGCCGCAAATAGCGGCGATTAACGTGTGTGTCGTTTTCATAATGATGTAATTTTTGGTTCGCAACAAATGTATAATTGGAAATCATAAATGAAAATCCATCATCAATAAATTACATCATTATTTCAAGTATCGTCAATGTCTGTATTTTTTGAAAATACAGATTGAGTACAATGATTTTTAAGTATAAATAGCTGTTTTTAAATGGGGTAAACGAATGTCTTGCAGGTGTCAATTATAACACTATCCGAAGAAGAGATAGCCTGCAAAAATTGCAGCAATAATTCCGGCTAAGTCGGTAAGCAATCCGAAACCAACTGCGTATCGTGTTTTACTCACGCCGGCTGCACCAAAGTAAACTGCGACGATGTACAGTGTAGTATCAGCAGCACCCTGCATAATGCATGAAATGCGGCCGGGGAGGCTATCGGCACCATACGTTTTCATCGTTTCCACCATCATTGAGCGGGCTCCGCTGCCGCTCAGCGGTTTCATAAATGCAGTAGGCAGCGAGGGAACAAAGCCGCCGTCGAATCCCATGCTGTGAACAGCCAGCAGCAAGCCTTCTTCGAGCAATTTCATCGCTCCCGAAGCACGAAACACACTTACGGCAACCAGCATGGCCACGAGGTAAGGAATAATATTCACCGCAGTTTTAAATCCGTCTTTTGCGCCATCAACAAAAACTTCAAACAGGTTGAGTTTCGCTTTCCAGCCCGAGAGCAAAAACGCGATGATGATACTGATGAGTAATCCGTTTCCAATCAGTGCGGTGTATTTCTCAATGATTTCGCGGGGCTGACCGAAAAGCAGGGCTACTAATCCGCCCACTAAAAGTGTGAGTGCGCCGAGCCAGCCGAGTAAAACCTTATCGGGACGGATGCGCTGGCGAAACATGCAGAGCAGAATGCCGGTAAGTGTGGAGACATAAGTTGCCAGCAGAATGGGCATAAATACGTCGGCCGGATTGGCGGCACCGGCCTGTGCGCGGTAGGCGAGAATGCTTACCGGAATCAATGTGAGGCTCGATGTGTTGATGACCAGAAACATGATCTGCGCATCGCTGGCCGTGTCTTTTTGCGGATTAATTTCCTGCAGCCGCTGCATGGCTTTCAGCCCCGAAGGCGTAGCCGCATTGTCGAGCCCGAGCATATTGGCCGAAAAATTCATCAGAATATGTCCCATGGCCGGATCCTGTTTCGGAACGCCGGGAAACAAGCGACTGAAAAACGGCGAAGTAATTTTGGCCATGAACCCAATTGCCCCCGCCTGTTCACCAATACGCATCAGGCCAAGCCAAAGCGTCATTACGCCGGTAAGACCCAGTGCAATTTCAAATGCCGTTTTTGCACCGTCGAAAATTCCGGTTGTCAGCTCACCGAACACACCCATTTCCCCGAATACGAAAAGCCGAATCAGGGCAACAACAAATGCAATGAGGAAAAGAAAAAGCCAGATGTAATTGAGCAACATACGGCCAAAATACAGCAAAGCCGTTTTGGCTTATTTAGAGCAGCGTTCAATCTATTAACACCCCATTGTGTTAATCGGCCAAATTTTATAGTTTAGTGTAAAATTGTTCAGATGACATATTTCCTTCTTGCTATCGTGATTATTGGATTGTTGTACATACTTAAAGATCTTTTTGGGGATATTTCTTCGAGTATTTCCAATAACTCATCCGATCATAATTTTATCCATCCTTCTGGAACTCATACAGAACATAATCATACGGAAATAGACACGTCGCAAATCAATCATACTTACACTGATCATTCCGGATTTTTCGGCGGCGACGGTGCTTCTTTTTCATCCGATACAAGTTCAACACCATCATCATCGGATAGTTTTTAATCAGTTATGTTTGGCTTCGGGATAATCATTCATCTGTTTCAGCAGCTTATGCGCAGAAAAAAATCTTCGTCACCGCTTCGTGGCGGAAGCCGAAGAAGTTTGCTTTCCCGCGAAGCTGATGATGACTTGGGAGATGTGGTGGTAATACCTGATTGGTTGCCGGAGCATTTGCGACCAACAGCAACTGATAAAAACAAGAACAAAACCGATTGAAATGAATAAAGCGACTCAGGTTTTGCTCATTATTGCCGGTGTTTTTTTATTGGCGTTTTTGATTTGCCTTATCATCAGCCGGAAGATCAGAAAGAAGAAAAGATATATTGATGATGAAGACAAAAAGCAAAAGAGCGGATTCTGTTATTTTTTTATCGAGCTGATTTTTGGATTATTTGGTGGCAGCTAATGAAAGGAAATTCCTGAACACCTTCAACCCGTTTTCGCCACTTACTTCCGGGTGAAACTGCACACCGAAAAGCGGTAATGTCGGATGCCGCATGGCTTCAATCAAATAGTTTTCAGATGAAGCCAAATGTGTGAACGATGCCGGAAGTGTAATGCCTTCGGTGTGATCTTCGGCCATCATAGTAGTTTCGCCGAGCTCATTCAGAAAAACATCCTGTTTCAAAATCCGAATCTGAATTTCGGTGCGTACTTCCGGCCCGCGATAAATTTGCGCACCGTGCAGAATGCCCATCACCTGATGCCCGAAACAAATGCCAAGCACCGGAATTTTTCCTTCACAAGCCCAACCCAATTTTTCGTGATAAGGGGCATGATCAACTTCCGTAAGAAATGTAGGTGAGCCGCTGAAAATTACAGCCTGTGCATCGTTCAAACTACTAACTGTAAACGCATTCCATTCCGTAATACGGCTTTCAAACCCGCACTGTGCAACCATTTCGGCAATATGCGGTGTTTTGCGGCTTCCGAACTGAATAATCTCTACCATGAAAAAAAATGTAAAGTGGAAGGTGTAAAGTGTAAAGCGGATAAAATGTTAAGTGATGTAATCAATTGCTGCTTTTTTCGCTGCGCGAAAAGTCAAATTTAGCGGATTGTGTGAACTGATCGCAAAGCGATCAGCAGAAAAGCAAATCGGGTTGATGTTGCTTGCAACATCAACCCGATTTGTTATTTAGTGAAAAGCATTTTCGTTTTACACTTTACATTCATCACTCAACATTTATTCAATAATGAGAATTTCTACGCGGCGGTTGCGCTGGCGGCCTTCAGGCGTTGTGTTGGGCGCAATCGGGCGGGTTTGACCGAACCATTCTGGCTTGAGCTGCGATTCGGGAACGCCTTTCTTCATCAGATAAGCTTTCACCGCTTTCGCACGTTTTTCTGAAAGTTTCATGTTCGCGGCTGGTTTACCAACATTGTCGGTGTGGCCTGAGATTTTCAACTTCCAGTTTGGTTTCTTCTTGAGCAGTTCTGCAAGTTCATCAAGCGATGCAAACGAAGAGGCGCGGATAATGTCTTTGCCGCTTTCAAACTCCAGGTTGTCGAATGCTTTCTTGAGAATTTCGGCTTCCTGTTGTGTAAGCTGTACAACAACATCCGGAACTTCCATCGGTTTGAGTGTGCTCTTCACCGGCTTCGGAATATCAAAGCGGAACAGTCCGTCGCTCAAGCTGCGCAGTGCGCGTTTGGTAACCCCGTTTACAATTACACGCACTTCGTTGGTGCCTTGTGTGTTGTCGCCATCAAGACGGAACACGCATACTGAATCGGCCGGAAGTGTTTCGTATGTAAATGTGCCGTCTTTGGCCTGACGAACAGAATTCATGCTCTGGCCAACCATGTTGACAAGGTGCAAACGAACTTCGGGACAACCTTCGTTATCAGCCGGGCCGGGCTTCTCAGGGCAAAGGTCAACTTTATCCATTACACCGTCGCCATCTTTATCCGGGCAGCCTTTGAACTCGGGCAAGCCAGCTTCTTCGGGACAATCATCTTCTTTGTCGATGATTTTGTCGCCATCTTTATCCGGACAACCGTTAAATTCAGGTAGACCCGGATCATCCGGACAAGCGTCTTGTTTGTCGATGATTTTATCGCCGTCTTTGTCCGGACAACCATTAAACTCTTTCAGACCCGGTTCGTCCGGACAAATATCTTCTGAGTCCTGAACATGGTCGCCATCGCGGTCGGGGCAGCCGAGGAATTCCCAAACACCCGGAACATCAATACACTTATCGCGTTTATCAGAAACTTTGTCTTTATCGCGGTCGCGTACTTGTTTGTACATGATCGGAATTTTGAGAGCCATGTACAAGTCTGCGCCATACAGAACTTTGTCTTTGTTTTGTTTCTTGATAAAGTAGGGGGCAATGTTATTTGTGCCAAGAATCAGCGGCCCTATTCGTACACCGGAGCCAACCATAAAGTTTCGGTGCTGATCATAAGAAAGCGGTACCCAAACTCCAAACCATTTATGATCCCAGCGCGGTGTAACGCTGATGCGGGTCAATTCATGTACTTTTTCCGGATTTTTGCGAAGCTGGAACGCATAATAAGGCGTTAAATTCACGTAAAAATCTTTCCAAATATTGTAATCAATTTGCATGCTGAATGCAAGCGGAAGATTCATGCGGTAAAAACGCTCACCTGTTCCTGCATTCGCTCCACCGAAGCGATTTCTCAATGTATCGTCAAAAGCCTGAATTGGAATCGAGTCAAATTCAAGGTTGTTTATATTCCATGAATTTACATCGGCTACAAAGTCGTTGGCAAACTGTCCTCTTTCAAAACGAATCGATCCCAGATCTGTAAGTGATGCGCCTACACGAAGTTTATATTTGTTTTTATTGCGCATCCACAAATCGGTTTGGCCATCCATGTCATACTTATACTTCTTATAATCTGGACGCCATTCATAAGTAAAGCCAAGGTCAAGACCTATACCCGGCTTACTTGATACTTTGTATTTGGGCGTTTGTCCTTCGGGGAACTCGAAATTATTGGAGTGGCCGTAACGAATTTCTGAGCGGAAAAAAGTAAGCACAGAATCACTTTGAACCAGGTACTGAAGATTATCAGCAAACATATATGCTGATCCAAGTCCGAGCAAAAGTTTTGGACGAACACCGATTTTCATGTAATGCTCGTTCTTGTCAACAATAGTATGTGCCCATGTAGCGCCAACTTCAGCCCATGTCATGTATTGCAAACTCACCTGCTTGTTTTCGATACGCTGAAGCCAGTTTGTGCTGTCTTCCAAGCCTGAATATGCAAGTTCAGCAAGCGGTGCACCAATGCCATCAACATTAATATATGTACGAATGCTTCCAGTAAGTGCAATTGCATTGTGCTCGTTTATGGTTACCATGAAGGACGGCAACATGATGCGATTGCTGAAATACACAGACTTGTTGTAGTCGGACTGACGTTTGAACAGATACTTATCCGTAAACATCGAATCTGCAAAGGCCGGAAAACTGCTTGTACTGTCGGGCGGGAACAGTGGTCCGGTCCGATTGTCAAATGCTGTTTTGCGCAACCCGATGTAGTTGTTGCTGAGTCCGAAACTAAATCCCGTCAACAAAATGTCAACCTTGTAACGGCTGTCGGCAATAGACGAGGGATTCATGTCAACTCCGTTGACACCCGCGTAGTTACTATTGCCGTACCCCAGAAAGTCTTGCTGAGCATTTGCCTCAAATGAGAAACAGGCTAACAGCAGCAGGAGGATAGCTGTAATTTTTTTCATGCGTTTGGTTTGGTTAAGTGCAATAAAGGTAGTTAAAACATGCTTTCTGCGGCAACGGTTATTTTTCCCTTTATGTGAGAAAATCAGTTCCTTGACTTGGCCAGATTGTAGTTGAATCTGAATTTACATAACCGGCCAAGCGCAAATATATCTGCCGTTTGATCCGCAGACCAGAGTGTAAGCAGTAGTACTGTTTAAACGACCAATACTGCAAGGCGTTTGTCCGTTTAACGGGCTTCCCGGAGAGGGAGTTCCGGAGTTGTGAATTAAATGAAGTTGTGATGTTTCGCGACTGTTTACGGCAATGCGCACATCGCCATCGCCAAACGTAAATACTTGAGCACGTCCGCTTAGATCAGCGTCAAAGTTTTGGCTGATCACCAGTTTTTTATCCTGATCAAATACCTGTAATCTGCTGCCCTGCGTAAAAATGTATTCGCGGATACCATCGCCTGTTGCATCACCATAACTGAATTCTGGTTTCTCTGAGAAATCAGCGATGTGCAGCCGTTCCAGATTTCCGTTTAGCGATACACGCACAACATTGCCAAGCGAATCAGACGCCACAAGACGTGTGAGTGATAAATCGCGCCCGGGTTCTAAGGTGAAAGCAGTGAGCGGCATTGGAAGCTGCTCACGAATATTCACACGTATATTGCCTTGCCGGTCTGTAATATAAATATGCCCTGATCGATCCGCAAAAGCAATGTAGTCTTTGCCTCCTACAACGCAGTGCTGCACCGGCGCCTGAATAATATCAGCTGCCGGTTGAAACTTCCAGCCTTCTACTTTCTCTCCTTTAATTGTATAGTTATATACTTTTTTATCAGCACAGGCAATCAGCAAACGATAATTCCTGTCTTTATCGTAATCCATTGTGCGCAGCGGTGATGTTGCTTTTGCAGGTAATTTCAGGGGGAAAGGTGCAAGATTATTGCCGTTCCTGTCAATAACATGAATAGCTGATGCGGTAGCAAAACAAATTTGAAGTTTACCGTTTTTCAGCGCATCCGCTTGCTGAACTTCTCCGAGAATTGGTTCGCCGATAGTTTTTTTCCAGAAAATTTTTCCGGTACTGCTGATCAGATAAATTGTGTTTGCATCATCCTGCACAAATACATCTAAACCTTGTGTGTTGTGGTTGATGAGTAATTGCGGACGCATGGATACAGTGGTATCAAGAGCTGTTTCCCAGAGTGATGCAAGTGTTTGTTTGCTTTGCGGGTTATGCCTGAGTTGTGCGCTGGTATAGAACAAGTTCTGTTCGGTAGCACTGAAGCGCAGCATTACACCATCAAATTTGCTGATCAGAAGTTCATTGGCACGCAAAACAGCACTGAAATTCTGATCGGCTTTGTTGCGCAGAAGATCGCTGCAGCGCCCGCCGGCAGCGTAAAAAACAACAGACGCTTCTTCGCCCAAATTAGAAGCGAAGTCTATGTAGGAAGGATCGCGTGCTAATGTTTTTCCGCTTTCTGTTGCGTTTATTATTCGCGTCAATGCTTCGGGACTTCGTGCAAAAACTACGTAGTGCTGGACAACTGTGTACCAGACGTTTTTGAGTGAGCCAAACAGCGGGCCGAAGGTTGCCGGCAGTACATTTTCTGCTTTCAAATTTCTGATGCTGTTGCCCGAGGTATCTTCGGCTACTTCGCCGCTCAGCCGTGCAAGCGATTCGCGGGCAAGGCCGGTGCTGCCGGTGCTGAGCAGTGCAACAGGCTCGGTACTGCCGTCGCTGTTGGCAAGCAGCGCCATGCACACTTCATTCCCGAGCCAGTTGCCGATATCGGTTTCAGGATCAAAATTAAAGTCGCGCCGCAGTTTTTCGAGTGCATCGCGGCGGGCTGCTGCGCGGTTGCTGCGGGCCAGGTGTTTATCGTAGTTTTCGAGGTACAGGCTGAAATTGCTGACTGCATACTCCGTAAACAGGAGCGTTCCGGAAGGAAGTACAGCCTGCACTTCTGTGCGTTGCGGTTGCTGGCCTTCAAAAGCCGCCAGAAAATGTCCGGCTGAATCCGATGCAGACGTGTAGCCATTGAGCAGCAGCAAATTGGGCCGCAGTGTAGCATCAAGTTCCATCCATCCGCCAGTGTGCTCAAGCAGTTCGAGGTCTTCTTTTACAGCATCACCGGCCATTTTGCTGAGTACCGCAGTTGTGCGGGCGCAGTTGAGGTAAATATTTGCTGCTGCATTTTTTCCGGCAGTTTCAAGCACTGCAGAAAAACTGCGGTTGTTTAGCAGCGAGCGTTTGCTGCCAAGCTGGTCGATAGCCGCTTTTACCAAAGCAGCCGAAGGCGATACCAGCACGATGCCTTGGTTTATACAGGCTGTCCATTTCGGATGCGTGAGCAGTGTAGCTCCGGCATGCGTAGTTTCAGTGAGTTGTACTTTGCCGGCGGCTTTTCTGAAAAGTGCTTCGGCATCGGAAGCGCCGGTGGCGGCAGTGAGACTGGCGGTGAGTAAAACATCGGTGCCGCTGCCGGTATTGTGCATCGAAATCCAGCACACATTGCCGCTGAGCCACGATGCCGCCGCTTCGTTGGTTTTTAAAAGTGAGTCGGCTTCGGCGGCGGCGGCTGTTGCTGTGCGGCTCCAGCCAAGTGCCTGAAGTTCTTCCCAAATCAGATTGCCCCGGCGGAGTTTTTCGAGCAACTGCTGCGGCTCACGGGTTGAAATAATGCAGTAAGCATTTTCCGGAACTGCCTCCAACGCATTGCGCACCGGGGCTTTCATGGCTTCCAAACGCAGCCAGAAAAAAATCCCGCCGCCAAGCAGCAGCAAGCCTGTTACAATAAGCAGAATCCGATTCCGGGTAAACATAGTTCATCCGAAAATTACAGCAGGCAGACTTAGCTTTTGCCGCCATTTCAGGAACTTATGAAAAACAGATTGTTGATGGTTCTTCCATTACACATCTTTCAGTGTCCACGGGCCATCAGGCTTGTTTTGCTCCGATTGGTTATCGTTTTCTTCTTCGATTTCATCTGCATCTAAAAGTGACATAAGAAATAGTAAGTCGCGTTCTGAAGCCTGATTAAGTGATC
>CALRTD020000117.1:0-10049 GCA_943371015.1 Synechococcus sp. UW140
ACTACATTTTGTAAAGTGTAAAGTGGAGGGTGTTTTCTCCCTTACTTGGAACTGTAAAGTTTATACCAATTACTAAATTCGGGAGTGTTCAATTAACAGTATTATGATAGGATCGTGATAACAAGCAATCGGCTGATTCTCGAAGAGAATCAGCCGATTGCTTGTTGATTTTTCACTTTACACCCTACACTTTACACTCAACACTACTTTTAAAGTGCAATGTGCAATCCAATGCTGTAGTGGTTCATTTTAGGTCCGCTGTTGCTTCGGAAAACGTCTGAAAGGGCGTAGTTGGCAAAGAGGGTGTAGTCACCGTAACCGATGCGTGCTGTGAGGCCGTAGCGGAAAGGATTGATGTTAAAATCATCTTTCACTTTAATTTTCTGGGTTTCGTTGTCCAGTTCATATTCCTGTTTGAGGCGATTTTGGAAAACATTATAGCTAAACATGCCGCCTGCTGCAATGTGGAATGAACGATCATCGTTGTTGGTATTGGTATTGAACTCAAGCATGAGCGGGATGTTGAGATACGTCATTTTGAGTTTATTTTTGCTGAAATCACGGGTTTCAACCACTGCAGCAACTCTGTTGGTATCGCTTATCAAACTTGAATTGTTTCGGAAAGCATAACCATTCCATTCGATCCCAAAACCGGTAACAATATTTACATAGTTTTTGTAAACATGGAAGTTGTGTTGCCAGAGGTTCAGTGAAACTGTGCGTGAACGTGCATAGTCGAGTTCAAGAAACTCGTAACCGGCAGGCAAACCAAGTTTGTAAGATGGATTGAGGTAACCGTTCATGCCGATGTCGAGACCTTCCCAGTATTTGAAGTTATCGTTGTAGTCAAAGCGACAGGCTTTGGTTGAGTCTTCGCAGGCAGCGGCAGTTCCGGCAGAAGTGAACAGAAGGGCAGCAGCGATGAATTGGCGTACAAAGGTTTTCATGACTTTATGTGTTAATGAGGTTGTTTCTGTTTGTTTTCATGAATATGACGCCGTGCTGTTTTACTTTGTTACAGTACTTTCTAAAATATAGCTGAGAATTTGCAGAAACCCTTTGTTGGTGCATCTTTGCGGTATGAACAGGAAATTAGCCACCGGCGAAATGGGCCGAAAAACAATAGAAGAGTTTAAGAATGCCGGTAAAACGCCCCTGCTTTTTATACTTGATAATGTAAGAAGTGCACTGAACACCGGTTCTGTTTTTCGTACTGCCGATGCCTTTCTGCTTGAAGGAATAATTCTTTGCGGCTATACAGCAACGCCCCCGCATCGCGATTTATTGAAGACTGCACTTGGGGCAACGGAAACTGTTAACTGGGAACATTACAGCGATACACTTGCTGTTGTAAATGAATTGAAGCAGCAAGGCTGGATTGTGCTTGCCGCAGAACAAACGGTAAACAGCACAGCATTGGATGCCTATCAGCCAAAGCCGGGCGAAAAACTGGCAATTGTTTTCGGAAACGAAGTTGAGGGGGTGCAGCAGGAAGTAATCAACTCGTGTGAAGGATCAGTAGAAATTCCTCAACACGGTGCAAAACACTCACTGAATATTTCGGTTTGTGCGGGCATTGTAGCCTGGGAATTGAGCCGAAAAATCAGAACTATAAATGAGATAAGCGGAATTTAATTTCCCTCGCGTCTGGCAGGACTTGTTGATTTGGGTTTTGAGGCCGGTGTTGCTTGTTTGCTTTCCGATTTGGGTTTTGGCTGAGGGGCGGTTGTATCAATAGTTGATTTATTGGCATTGCGGACAGAATCGCGGCGGGCTGCTTCCTGTTCGGCAACTTTCTGGCGTTGTTCAGCACGCTTCAGCGCATAATATTCGTTATACATTTTTTGAAGATCGCCGTTTACTTTGGCCGTGTATTCTTTATCGTAGTCAAATGTTTTGTTGAGCGCCCGAAACCGAATGCGTGAGATCGGGCGATCAAGAACCGATACATCCAGTTTTTCTATTTTCTCGAAAATATCAACATTAAACGTAAAGGTGTAGGCTTTGATGTCTTCTTTTGGGACGTAAGTTTCAACCCTGATCAGTTTTTTAACGAATCCTTTTTTGGTGATTGAAACAGTAAATGAGCGGTTCAGCGGAAGGCGAAAAACGAGTCGGCCTTTATCATCGCTCAAACCTGTTAAACAAATTACACCGGCTTGGTTGATTACATTAATTTCTGCACTATCGAGACTTTGTTTTTCTTCATCACGCTGTTCACCCCTCCATTCCATAATTCGGCCCCGAAGCTCAAGGTAATATTCGCTGCTGCCTACCAGTGTATCTGTTGCGGCCTTTTTATTCAGGGCGTTCAGATTAGCATGAACACTGAATAAAAGCAAGAACAGTATTGCTACTGATATTTGAGTTTTGGAGCGCATGGGTCTTGCAACTTTGGTGTAGTAGGCAAATATACAAGGCATGGTTACTGTTTTTCAGATTTATTGCGTGTTTAGCCTTAAATCTAAATCAGTGCCAAATGCTAAAGTGCAGACATTCAGATAGTTTAGTTTCCCCTGTGATAGTAAATAATCTCGATTATGGATTAATTTCTATTTCTTGGATAACCAGTTTGTGAATTCAGCTAATGATTTGGCATTGAGGCAGTGATCAGCAGTGAGCATACCTTTTCGTGCAGCTGCAACACCCCATTGTACATCACGCAAGCCGTCGGTAGCGTGTGCATCGGGGTTAATGCTGATCAGCACGCCTTTTTCGAGGCAATAGGGAATCCAGCGCCAGTCGATGTCGAGTCGCCACGGATGGGCGTTAAGTTCAATCGCTACTCCGTTAGCTGCGCAGGCATCAATTACTTTTTCGTGATCAATCGGATAGCCCGCGCGTGAGAGGAGGAGGCGGCCTGTAGGATGTCCGAGAATTCGGGTATATGGATTTTCGATGGCGCGAAGCAGGCGGGTTGTTGCCCGGTCGTTGTCCATTTTCAGAACGCTGTGTACTGAAGCCACAATGAAGTCAAACTGTTTCAGCAGGTCTTCATCGTAGTCGAGTGAGCCGTCGCTGAGAATGTCGGACTCAATACCTTTGAAGATTTTAAAGTCGTTTCCGAATTCAGCATTGAGGGCATCAATTTCGGCAAACTGCTGCAGCACACGTTCGGGCTGCAAGCCTTGGGCGTAGAAGGCTGATTTGGAGTGATCGCAGGAGCCATAGTACGAGAAGCCGAGTTTGCGGCAGGCTTCGGCCATTTCGCGAAGCGAGTGTACGCCGTCGCTGTAGGTGCTGTGGTTGTGCAGGTTGCCGTGTAAATCGGCTACTGTAATGAGTTTGGGCAATTTGCCGTTTGCCGCCATTACCAGTTCGCCCCGGCCTTCGCGGAGTTCGGGATCAATTTCGCTAATCTTCCACGCGGCAAAAATAGCGGCTTCCGAATCGGCAGCATCCGGAATGCTGAGTTGCATGCGTTCGGCTTGCAGGAGGAAATCAGGCGCCGCCGTGGTGCGGAACCAGGTGGCTGCAAATTCGGATGCTGAACAGGTATGCACCGTAACCGGCAGCTGAAGTTCGTTTGCTGTGACCGACGCATCAACAGGAGCAGCAGTTTCGGCCACAAATTCGAGCTGCTCGATGACTTCAGCGCAGCGGCGTACTGCACCGGTAATTTCAACGCGGGCAATTCCGGCTTTGAGCAATTGCTGTTTCACAGCTTCTGCAACGGGCAGGGCAGAGGCATAGTGAAATTTGCCCCGGCTCGACATTTTAAACTCAATGGCTTTTTTTACCTGTTCCTGTGTTTTAGCACCAAAGCCTTTGAGATCGATCAGGCGGTTTTCGAGACAGGCATAGAGGAGTTCGCCCGGCGATTCGGCACCGAGTTCTTTCCAAAGCTGCGCCACTTTTTTAGGGCCGATACCTTTGATGTCAAGCATTTCTACAACGCCTGCCGGAGTTTTATCGAGCAAAGCCGCTAGCTCGGCGGTAGTTCCGGTTTGCTGCAATTCCGCAATTTTAGCCGCAATGCTTTTCCCGATGCCCTGAATAGCTTCAAGCTCGGCCAGCGTTTTTCCCGACAAATCCATATTGGTTTTGTCGAGCGTGTAAGCGGCGCTGCTCAGTGCCTTTACTTTGAACGGATTTTCGCCGTGGAGTTCCTGAAGTTGTGCGGTGAGTTTAAGTGCGTCGGCTATGGCTTCGGTGGTCATCGGTTGTTGATTGCTTTGAGTGACAAAGATGCGGAGTTTTGATTGACAACCGAAATTCTCACAGTTCAATATCTCTTACAGAAAATAAGTGAAAATAGCCACTTACAAAACAGGGTTATATTTTCTCCTAGCCAGTTGTTACTTTAAACAAAAAATAACCCCATTGGATACAAACAAATCACTTTTACAGTTTCTAATAGTAATTTGCGAAAGTACGCGGGCTTTTTCAATTATTTAATCTCAATACTTTCGGTAGAGAGAGGATGTTCAAAATTCAAACTATGAAAAAAATAATATCAATAACATGTGCATTAATTGTTTTAAATATTTGTAAAGCACAGTATGTTCCTATCCCCGATACGGCATTCGTTAATTATTTACAGAGTACTTTCCCGCTCGCTATGGCTGGAAATATGATGGATACCACAAGCCCATGGATATTAAGTCCTGGGGCAATTTCTATTCATAATTCGAATATTAAGGATATTACAGGTATAAGATATTTTGATAATTTAACTGTGTTGGATTTGAGTCGAAACGATTCTCTGCGACGTATTTCTGAACTGCCTCCTTCTCTATTAGGGTTATATCTATACGATTCGCCGATTGATTCATTACCCCCATTACCTGCAACTCTTATAAATTTAGAATTACGGAATGCCAACATAATTAATTGGCCGGCATTTCCTTCTAATTTGTACACATTTGTTTGTGATACCTGTGGTCTTTCTGTTTTGCCGCCATTACCCATCACCCTTGGGATACTTCGGGTTGCTGCTAATTCATTAACATCAATTCCGTCGACTTTTACATCATTAATCGGATTGAATGTAAGTGATAATCAAATTACTAATCTGCCTCCACTGCCACCAACTTTAACAAGTTTTATATGTTCTGATAATCAATTAACTTCTATTCCTGCTCTTCCATCACCTGTATATGGGTTTGATTGTTCTCGTAATCCAATTAATGTACTGCCTTCATTATCGATTGCTTTACAAGGGCTTTCTTGTAGTGGATGCGGATTAACCAACCTGCCTGCATTGCCGCCTAATGTTGTAGTACTGGATGCTTCAAATAATTTCATACAACAGTTACCTGTATTGCCTAATGGTATTCAACATCTTCTCGTTTCCAACAATCAAATTACATCGCTCAGCTCGCTTCCTCAGAGTTTAATTAAATTAGATTGCTCCAATAATTTAATTACACAGATTGACTCTTTCCCGCAAAATTTGTACTTCCTGGATTGCAGCAATAATCAACTTGGTTGTTTGCCTCAGTTACCGGATCGTGTAGGTTTTGAAACAGGCCGATTGCTTCCTAATCCGGTAGTTTGTTTACCTAATTACACAAGTTGGATGGTTGGCGAACCTTCATTATTCTCAATTCCACTTTGTTTACCTATGAATGTGAATAGTTGTCCAACAGTGAGTGCAATTTATGGCTCCACTATTTTAGACATAAATAATGATTGTATTGGGGACAACAATGATTCATTATTAAACGGAATTCCATTAACTCTGTACAACTCTGCTGGGACCCAGATCGCTCAAACATCGTCGTCAACAATTGGAAATTTTATTTTTACGGTACCGATTGGTGCGTATGAACTCTCTGTTGATACAACAGGATTATCCTTTTTAAATTCCTGTTCCGGTGGCTTAACCCGGAATTTATCACTTACAACATCAACACCAATAATTCAAAACGAAAATTTTCAGCTTTTCTGTAATGGGAGTTATGATCCGGGTATAAAGACTGGAATAAGAACAGGCTTGGTATTTCCGTCTTTGAATCATGAAGTCAGGTTTGTGGCAGGTGATCTTTCTCAACTTTACGGTGCTTCTTGTGGTGCAGGAAATTCAGGTCAGCTAATTATAAATTTTACTGGGGCAGTAAGTTACCAAGGTAATATTTCAGGTTGTCTGATACCAGTAGTTTCCGGAAACTCACTAACATATAACATCTCTGATTTTGCATTTTTTGACACTCAAAATGCGATAGGGCTTATATTTCAGACTGATCAAACCGCACAAATTGGAGATACTATTTATTTTTCAGTAATCATTTCGGGGGGCGGCATAGATGCTAATCCATCCAATAACATATTTTACTTCGAATACCCGGTGGTTAATTCGTATGATCCAAATATGAAGGAGGTTTTTCCTTCTGTAGTTCAACCGGGCTATTTAGATTATTTATTATATACTGTACATTTTCAGAATAACGGAACGGCACCCGCATTAAATATTTCAGTTGTAGATGAGCTCAGTGCTATGTTGGATTCATCCACATTTGAATTTATTTCGGCCAGTCATAATTATACATGGACATTGACAGGTCGTAGATTAAGTGTTTTATTTAAAGATATTAATCTTGTAGATAGTGCCACTAATTATTCCGAATCACAAGGCTGGTTTCAGTTTAAAATTAAACCTTCGTCGGTTTTTCCCGGAGGTACAATAATCCCAAACTATTCAGCGATTTATTTCGATTTTAATTCACCAATTTATACCAATGTGGCTGAGGTGAATTATTCACTGCCAATAGGTATTAGTAATACAGTTTTACATAAAGAATTTATATTCTTCCCTAATCCCGCATCTAGTAATATTACCGTTGTGTTTCCAGAATACAGCGAACCTATTACACAAATTACAATCTCTGATTTTGCCGGCCGCATTTGTTTAACTGAGCAGGTGAGTGCATCTGGCTCTGTTGTCGTTTCAACCGAGCAACTTGATGCCGGTTGTTATATCATAAATGCTTATATAAATGGAATCCGCTTTTCGAAGCCATTAATTATTAGCAGAAATTGATTGTAAACTAAATCTGTTAATAACTCCGTTTGTCTGAAATGCCTGTCAATAGTGAGAAAAATAGCAGCCGGGTGTTTTTCCCGGGCAATAATACTTGCAGATTATTAGTTTCTCATTGTACATTGGCTCAACATAAACCCTAACACTCATGAAACTAAAATTTCTGCTTGTATTGTGCCTGATTTTTACGGGAACAATCTCCCGGGCACAGACTAAAAGTTATTCTGATTCATTGAATGCCGCAATCCGGCAAGCTGTTAAATCGCATGTTGACAGTGCCGTACAGCCGCAGATGGATATGATGTATCAGATGATTGATAAAGAGAAGTTGACCACCAGTCAATATATTAACTATCGTGCCAAGGCGCTTGATGCCAATGAACAATTGGTGTATGATTGGAAAGATTCTTCGTCAGGAACTGAAGTAGTGGAAGTCACCAATACAAGTTCCAATCTCAGTACTACTGAAATGCATGAGGCCGGTTTGCAGTCTTATGTAACAATCCGTTTAAACAAACCGGCACCCTGGCTGCGAGATGCACGCTGGCGCAGCGATGTATGCCTGAATATAAACGGCATGCCGCTTCCCGAAATTCGTCCGTTGTTTTTCAATAATGATTCGCTGTTTACCTTCTATCTCGAACGCGGTGATTCATCCACCAATCAGATTGCCTGGGATATTATTCAGCAGATTTCAGAGAAAAAAATTACCCGTAACGTACGGATGAGTATTGGAACACCTTTGCTGCCCGCTTTGCCGGTACAAAAGAACAAAGCCACCGATTTTACATTTATTATCATTTACAAAATCGGATTGCTGGCATTTGCAGTTGTGGCCTTGGGCATGATTTATCTGCTTTACCGCTTCAGAAAATCTCAGCTTTTCCGCAGTGCAGATGATGCAGTTGGAGTTCGAACAGATAACGGTGCATACAGTCTGGCCAAAGTACAACTGGCTTTCTGGACAGTAATTATCATTCTCTCTGAAACATACATCTGGTGCATTACCGGAGTATTGCCTGATTTAAGTACATCATCACTTATACTTCTTGGCTTAAGCGTTGGTACAACAGCACTTTCTACTGCCGTTGGTTACGCCAACGAACTGAAAGGTCAAACCAGCTCAGGCAGTTTCTGGAAAGACATTATTTCTGATGCAGCCGGTGTACCCTCGTTGCACCGTGTACAGATGGTTATCTGGACAATACTGATAGGCTTCTACTTTGTTCGCGAGTCGTGGCTGCATTTCTCCATGCCTGAAGTAAGTGATAACCTGCTTATTCTGATGGGTATCAGTTCGGGAACTTATGTAGCCTTTAAAACGCAGGAACGCAAAAGTTTGATTGCTAAGGCGCCTCAGCCCGCGCAAACTGAAGCACCTCCGGCTAATGATGCAGTTACCGATGATGATGAACCCGCAGTTGGATAATACTAAAATCAGAAAGTCATGAGCAATTCGTTCACCCAGAAATATCCGATAATTGCACGTTATATAGATGCACCCAGCAAACGCCGTTCAGGAAGTTTGATGAGTGGTGTAAAATTTATCGTAGCACACGATACCGGAAATCCAAAATCAACAGCCGCACAAAATGTGAGCTACTATCGAAATTCAAAAAACGATATGAGCGCATCAGCACACATTTTTGTTGACGACAAAGAAATAATTGAGTGTGTGCCAGCACTAACCGGTACGCCCGAAAAAGCCTGGCATGTTTGGTACAATGTAACTACCGATAATCAGCTTTTCGGAGCCAATGCAAATGACGCTGCTATTGGCGTTGAGTATTGCTACGGCGGCTCAATTAATGCTGATGAAGCCTACAAACGCTATGTTTGGGTGATAGCATTTATTTGCTGGAAATTTAAAATTGATCCTGCGAAATCGGTAACCGGTCACTGCTTTCTTGATCCCAAACGGAAGACCGATCCGGTTTCAGGGCTCGGACAAAGCCGGCGCACTTACGATCAATTGCTGCGTGATGTAGTAGCCGAGTACAATGAATGTACCGGAAACCCTTCGCCGCCACCGGTTATAGGTGAAATTCCACCGATTCAGCTTAAAGCCACTACTAAACTCAATATCCGAAAAGGAAAACCATCGGTTCGTGCAGAAATTGCATCGGTAGCAGTATCGGGCACTTTGCTTGTGGCAACCGGAACTGTTAAAGGCGATCTCGTTAACAACAATGATACTTGGTACACCGACGGAAAAGGAAATTTTTTCTGGAGTGGAGGTGTGGCAAACGTTTAACAGAGCATATAAATAAGATCACCGGGAGAAGTCGTTTTACGGCTTCTCCTTTTTTATTTCATAAATCCGAGTACAGCATACCATTTTCTGAAAAGCCATTTTGTTGCATCGAAATTCAATTATGTACTTGGATGAAACCTTAGCTTTTTCTTTTATCAATAGAAAAACAATTAAAATAAAAAAT
The DNA here is from genome assembly GCA_943371015.1 of Synechococcus sp. UW140. GTDB lineage: Bacteria > Bacteroidota > Bacteroidia > Palsa-965 > Palsa-965. The sequence continues at coordinate 9,421 of CALRTD020000117.1, forward strand.
ATAAAAAATAAGACCGTTTCTAAGGTTGAACGATTGGGGTTTTGCGAAAAATGCAAATATTTTTATTAAGCGTAAAAAGTGTAAACGAATAACTACAACATTCATAAAAAGATTCTCTGTGAAAAAAGGGCTATTTTTTTGAAGTTAAAGATTTATTTATCAGTTGATTAGTGTTTTTTACCCCTCGAGATAGTCTGTGAAAACTGCCCGAATTTTTCCTTGATTTTGGCTTTATCAGCCCCCAATTTTGCATGGTCAGAGATTACTGGCTACCCCAACTTCTAATTGTCAATATAGAGAAGTTGCCAATTAAATCTAATGTAAAAAGAAATAAAAATGCCCCTTTTACCCAAAGAGTTACTGAAGTCATTCTTCGAATCCGGAGATCGTCCGAGTGCTGTTCAATTTGCAAGTTTGATTGATTCGATGATGCATCTTTCAGACGACCGGCATATAGTTGGTTTGCGTGTTTATGAATCATCACGTATTTATCTGCCCGGAGATTCGACTCTGTTTGATAATAGTTTGTATGTGTGCTTAACAGAAACAACCGGAGCATTTTCAAGTGCAGCATGGCAACCGGTTATGTCGGCCGGCGCTGTTACATACATGGGTACATGGAATGCACA
>CALRTD020000118.1:0-10047 GCA_943371015.1 Synechococcus sp. UW140
CTATTGGTGTTCTTCACTTTTTTAAAAAATTGAAAACATAAAAAATATATAATGGGATTATTTAAAAAGCAATTTCAGGTAAAACCTAACATGCAAGGGTTCTTATTTCGGAATAATATTTTTGAGAAAAAATTTGACCCCGGTTATCATGAGATTAAGGACTGGAAAAACAGGACTGAGTTGTACACGCTACCCGCTACTTCCAAATTGATAACTGTTTCAAATCAGGAAGTACTTACAAAAGATAATGTAGCACTTCGGTTTTCATTTAATCTGATCTATAATATTACAGACGGACAAAAGTTCCTCTCAAAGTTTGCTTTAGATCGTCAGATATATGTAATTATAAATGAAGCCGAACAACGACTTTACAATATTGTCCAGCTTTATATCAGAAACAAAATTTCAGGGCTTGAAAGTGAAATTCTTAATGAAAAAAGAAATGAATTGACCGATTTCAAAACAGAGGAAATGGAGAAAGAAGTTTCAGAATTCGGAATTTCAATTGAACAAGCTCAACTACGAGATATCACTTTTCCCAAGTCAATTCAGGATCTATTTGCAAAACACCTTGAAGCTAAAATAAGAGCAAAGTCGGAACTCGAAAACGCCAGAACAACTGTTGCTACAGCCAGAGCTTTAAAAAATGCATCAGAACTAATGAAAGATGATGACAACATCAAATTTTTCCAAATTATTGAAACAATAACCAAAATAGCTGACAAGGGTAAACATACATTTATGATTGGGGATATGAATCAAATGATAAAAAAGTGATTTAATGATACATTTTTACTGCTTCACCATTCAACACTTTTGAGCGCAGTAGATAAATCACTCCTGCGAAGCTGGCTAAGGGTAATTTTACTAAATTTGAGAATGAAGAATCTGCTGCTGATACTGTGTTTCGTTTTTTCGATTAGCCTGATAAAGGCACAAACTACGTTTACGGTAAACGATACACTTGTTCAGTTCAGCGGCTCGGCACAGGCTTCGGATATTGTTTCTGGCTATGTGAAATTCTACAATGTTTCGGGCGATACTTTGCCGATGCGCTGGGTGCGTTTGGAAAATATTCCGGCCTGGTGGCGTTCTTCGGTGTGCACAGAGTATTATTGCTTTACTATTCCCGACGACAGTGCAAGCTGGAACATTCTGCCCGGTGACAGTGACCTGATTTACGTTCACATTTATCCGTTCGGAAATGCAGGCACCGGCGATGTAGTTGTACGCCTTTTCGACACGCGAAATCCTACTCAGTTTACGGATATTCGATTTGCAGCCGATGCGTTGACCTCAGTGCCGGAGAATGCTGCAGCAGCATTCCGTTTTTGGCCGTCGCCGGCCGGTAATTTGGTGAATGTGCAACTCAATGCCGCCGAAGGCGGAATGTTTCGGGTGTATGATTTGGCGGGGCGCATTGCTGTTTCGCAGGCTGCTGCTGCCGGTACCGGGAGTGTTTCTTTAGATTTGACAGGGCTTCCGGCAGGAGTTTATTCGCTAGTGTTTTTGAGCGATGCGGGGGCTGTTTCGGCGGTGAAGTTGGTGAAGGAGTAGGGGGATTTTCCTGATTTTATTGATTGTAATTGCCTTTTGTACTTTTGTAGCGCAACAGCTTGCTTTTTGTGTTGATTAAGTATGAAGTAGTATGTTTAAAAGTATTTGAGTTAATTTTCATGTGTTATTTATTAGTTAGTTAAATTTACTTTTGATAATATGTTAGTGTTAAGTTGAATGAAAATTTTCTTATGAGTAATAATCTCGAAAATCTTGTTCAAAAAGCAGAAGAGCTTTTTGAACTGGAAAAGTTTCAAGAAATAATTGAACTGCTTACTGATGAAGTATTAGAAAAGTATAAAGATGCCAGGTTATATGCTTGGCGGGCTAGATCACATTCCAGATTATCTCATGATTCTGATTTGATTATGTCATATGCTGAAAGGGCTATCAGCATTGCCCCTAATTATTTTATGGGATACATTATAAGGGGGAATATATGGGGTAACAAAGGTAAATATGATAAAGCTATTGATGATTTTACAAAAGCAATTGAATTAAAACGAGATTATTTCTTAGCGCATCATAACCGAGGCTATTGGTGGAAAAGCAAAGGCGAAGATGACAAAGCGATAGCTGACTTTACAAAAGCTATCGAATTGAACCCAGTTTACAAAGATGCATATACTAACCGCGGATTTTCGTGGGACAGTAAAGGTGAATATGACAAAGCGATAGCGGACTATACAAAAGCAATTGAATTAAAACCTGATGACGAAGATGCATATTACAACCGTGGAATTTCATGGAAAAGCAAAGGCGAAAATGATAAAGCGATAGCTGATTTTACAAAAGCAATTGAATTAAAGCCTGATGATGAAAGTGCTTATTACAACAGAGGAGTTTCGTGGAATAGTAAAAGAGAATATGACAAAGCGATAGCAGATTATACAAAAGCAATTGAATTGAAGCCCGATTACGAAGAAGTATATAATAATCGAGGAATTTCATGGAACAGCAAAGGTGAATATGATAAAGCTTTAGCTGACTATACAAAAGCTATTGAATTGAAGCCCGACTATGCTATAGCGTATATCAACCGCGGAAGTTCATGGAACCAGAAAGGCGAATTTGATAATGCTATAGCTGATTATACAAAAGGAATTGAATTTAAGCCAGATAATGCTATTGCCTATTACAACCGCGGCAATTCGTGGAATTACAAAGGTGAATATGACAAAGCAATAGCTGACTATACAAAAGCTATTAAGTTGAATCCTGAATATTCCGAAGCATATTTTAATAGAGGATATACTCGAAAAAATAATAGGATCAATCTTGATAAGTGTATTGAAGATTTTGAGCAATATCTAAGATTAATATCCATTAAAGATGATCTTGGGGTTATTGTAGCAAAATACCATATTCAGGAGTTAAGAGAAAAGATAGCCGATACGCAACTAATTGAAATAGGTAATATTACTTCAGAAATCAAAAAACTATTATTAATTAGAGACGGCTGTATCACACATTACACCAGCCTGACGACCACTAAAATATTATTACTTGAAGAGAATAGTAGATTTCGAATTTCAGAGGGTGCTTTTTTGAATGATACGTCTGAAGGTACTGAACTTTTTAAGTTTCTAAATAAGCAATTTTCGAAAGCTAATTCAGATGGTTTAGTGGCGGAAACTTTCGCACCGAAACCGTTCATAGGAAGTTTTGTAGCCGAAGAAAAACATGATGATTTAAACCTTTGGCGATTTTATGGTAAGGAAAATGGAACAGAAGCTAAGGGCTGTGCAATTACAATTCGCATAGACGATTTTATTAAGGCGATTAATAGATTACTAACTGAAGGTCACGAAAAACAAGGGACAAATATTGAAAGTGATATAAGTTTTTATAAGGTAGCTTATTGGGATCACAACTCTAAAGAACTTAATGTTATTATTCCTAACTCATCAAATCAAGATGAAAAGAAGTTGAAGGAATTAATACAAAACTTAAAAACAAAAGTAAAAGAATACAAACAAGAAGATAGGTCAATTCTCGAAAAATACCTGAATAGCATAGCATTCTTATTTAAGAGCGATGTATATAAAAACGAGAATGAAATTAGACTTGTAATTAAAGGAATTGAGTTTAAAAAAAATATTGACAGAGAGATTTCTCCACCGCGTGTGTATATAGATTTGGTGAATATCCGACACTTAATAAAACAAATCACATTAGGGCCCAAAGTGGATAAATCCGATGAATGGGCTGCAGCTTTCCATTATAGTTACGATAGAGATACAGTAGAAGCTCCCAAAATTCTAATTTCTCGTCTCCCCTTTAAATAGAGTTTAATTTACTCAATCACCCAAAACCGCTGTAGCCTCAATCTCAATCAACATCTCTGCATCAATCAGCTTACTCACCTCAACCATTGTTGTTGCCGGCTGTATTTCCGCAAAAACCTCGCCGTGTGCCTTCGCAGCTTCTTCCCAGCGCGAAATATCCGTTACATACATTCTGGTTCGCACGACATCGCCTAATGATGCTCCGGCTTCCTGCAACGCGCGCGCTATTTTCTCAAGCGCATACTTCGCTTGCGCGTACATATCGCCCGGGGCAACTACTTTTCCATCGGCAAAGGCTGTGGTGCCTGACACTTCAACTACATGGCCAATCCGCACTGCGCGCGAGTAACCGGCTATGCTTTCCCAGGGAACGTCGTCGGAAATAAGTTGCTTTTTCATTTTGCTTTCGCCGCTTTCGTGGCTTTTACAATTGGCATGGCGGTTTGCAGGGCCGGCCATTCGAGCGGAAGTTTGCGCAACACCTCTGCAATTTTTCCGGCTACAATGTATTCTTTGTACCAGTTTTGATCGGCCGGAACAATTGTCCACTCAGGCTTATTGCAGGCTTCAGTTAAACGATCATAAGCTTGCATGTAAGCATCGTATTTCTTTGCTGTTTCCCAATCGCCGTCGCTGTGCTTCCAATGCTTTGTAGGATCAGTGCGGCGTTCGAGCAGACGTTCCTGCTGTTCCTCGCGTGAAACGTTGAGCATAAATTTCAGCACAACAGTATGGTTATCGGTAAGCAGTTCTTCAAAATTGTTGATGGCTTTGTAGCGCTTCACCAATGCTTTTTCATCAATCCAGCCTTCTACCCATGGCACCAGTACATCTTCGTAGTGCGAACGGTTGAAAATCTGAATCATTCCGGCTGCCGGTGTGGCCTGATGCACGCGCCATAAAAAATCATGTGCGCGTTCTTCGGCTGTGGGGGCTTTAAATGCTTTAACAGTGCAGCCCAGCGGATTTACAGCGCCAAAAACAGTTCCAATTAATCCATCTTTCCCCGATGCATCAAGCCCCTGCAGCACAATCAGCAAACTGTATTTGCCTTGTGCATAAAGCACTTTGTGCAGTTCACCAATTTCTTCAATCCATTGTTCGGTTTGCTTTTTGGCTTTTTCTTTATTGATACTTTTCGGAGCGCGGGTTTCGGAAAATGTTTTTTTCATGGCTGTTTTGTCAGTTACCTTGGCCTAACTGTGTAAGAAGTACATTCGGATTAATTACCGGGAGTATGAATTTTTCTAGTGCTGAATTTCTGATTTGCATCATCAAAACGCCGCGTGAAGTAGAGTAGGTAATTGCAGCAATAGAGTTAGCAAGTACCGGCTTCATCTTGTAATTTCCTCCTGATGCTTTGATGTATCTGCTGATTTGATCAACTCTGTAAAGATATACGAATTCAAAAACTCCCGAAGCTTCTTTTTGTTGGGTAGAGCTTACCGTTTCAATTTTAACTCGAAATACCGTTTTTATTTGTTCTGACTTCGGAGCAATTTTTAAATCAAAACTATATTCAAACTCAAAGTTGTCAATTTCTTCGCTGTTAAAATCAAATTCATAGTCAAGCAAAGACTTGGTTATTGTCATACTCAGCATACTGATTGCATCTGCCGAAAAACTTATTTCCTCTTTTGCCATTATGCAGTTATTTGATAAGCTTCTTCTTCAATATTAGCTACTTCGGAATTGATAAATTTCTCTCCCGCAGCTCTATTTTCATTGGTATGTACAATCAAACATTGACTTGATTTGCCTTTGACCTGTGTTAATGAATGTTTGGGAATATATAGTAGTGACTCCCCCAGTTCCGCTTCTAACTTTGCTAATGAGCGAAGCGTGAAGTTGTGTCCGCCATTCAGCCATTTGCTGATCTCTGAAGGCTTTTTCCCCAGCTTTTCTGCTAAACCTTTTTGCGTAATGTTTTTTGTGCGCATAATTTCATGAACACGAACCACAAGATCCGCATACCAGGAGGTGAAAATTTTTACATCCTCCGGAGTTTCTGATAGTATACGTGCAGCTACCTTGCTTCTCATTTTTTCGAGTTGTTAAATATTAGAAAGAATATAACCCCCAACTGTACTCTTTTCATAATTATTGAATGCTACTGTTTTAAAGAAACACTCAGTACACATTACCGATTTTTAAACACGCATTCTGTGAATCGCTTTTTCGTTAGTATTAACTAGTTTACCGCTATCTATACAAAAGAATTTCCCGTCCATCAGATTCCAGACATTAATCCCAATCTCGCAGGCTCATGTACGGATGTGAGCTTACCACTATCTATACAAAAGAATTTCCCGTCCATTAGATTCCAGACATTAATCCCAATCTCGCAGGCTCTTGTACTGATGTGAGCTTACCACTATCTATACAGAAGAATTTCTCCTTCATCAGATTCCAGACATTAATCCCAATCTCGCAGCCTTTTGTATGGATATAAGCTTACCACTATCTATACAGAAGAATTTCTCCTTCATCAGATTCCAGACATTAATCACAATCTCGCAGCCTTTTGTATGGATGTAAGCTTACCACTATCTATACAAAAGAATTTCCCCTTCATCAGATTCCAGACTTCTGTCAGTTTCATTAATCCAAATCTCGCCGCTTCTCAATGCATCATCAATTCGCTTTGCAAATACTCTTGCTTCCTGCATCTTGATGTGCAAATCACCACTATCCATGTTTTTCTGTGATGTTTTTGCACCACCACCAAAAAGCACGACCAAATCTTTACGTTCGGCAATACGCATAGCATATAACCTGAGCGGAAAGTTTGGAAAATGGAGTTCAACATGAGCCAGCCTGATTTTACCATGTGGCGGAAGCCCAAATGAACCGTCCTCATTTCGGTTAAAGAAAACCTTCTTTGCCCCAAACCGATCTCCAATATCATACAGAATAAGCTGAACCAGTTTTTGAACTGCTTCTCTATACTTCGGATGTTTTTCATATTTCAGCAAAAAACTATCGGTTTTAGATAGTGAAGCGCCTTCTTTTCGCACTGTATAATAGGTAACAAGGCTTCCCTCATCATCCCATTTCTCCACAAAGATATTCACTTATAAGTTAATTTTCAAATTTTCACCCAATTAATTACTTACATAAATAAAATCGAAGGCTAAAAGATGGGCTAATATAAGTGTGAGGGTAATGAAATAGCAAGAGCGGTGAATAACTTATCACCGCTCTTGCTATTGACGAATTGTATCTGTTAATCAGGTTTGGATAACACCAACGTTGTAAGGCTTTTTAAGCGGCGACTGGTTCGCGGCTTCAATGCCCATCGAGATCCATTTTCGCGTATCGAGCGGATTAATTATCGCATCAATCCATAAACGCGCCGCAGCGTAGTAAGGCGACATTTGCGTTTCATAGCGTGAGCGTATTTTCTCGAACATTGCATCTTCATCTTCTTTCGACAGCTCCTGGCCTTTGGCTTTGAGCGTGCTTACCTGAATCTGAAGTAATGTTTTGGCGGCCTGCGATCCGCCCATTACTGCAATCTGCGCTGTTGGCCAGCCTACAATCAGGCGCGGATCGTATGCTTTTCCGCACATGGCGTAGTTGGCTGCGCCAAAAGAATTTCCAATAATGATAGTAAACTTCGGTACAACCGAATTGCTCATCGCGTTTACTAATTTGGCGCCGTCTTTAATAATACCGCCTTGTTCAGAACGTGAGCCTACCATAAATCCTGTGGCATCCTGCAAAAATACCAGCGGAATTTTTTTCTGGTTACAATTCATGATGAAACGTGCAGCTTTGTCGGCAGAGTCAGAATAAATAACGCCGCCAAATTGCATTTCACCTTTTTTGCTTTTTACTACTCTGCGCTGGTTGGCTACAATGCCCACAGCCCAGCCATCAATACGCGCCACACCGCAGAGAATGCTTTGTCCGTATAATTCTTTGTATTCCTCAAAGTTCGAATCATCAACCAGTCGGTCAATAATTGCGCGCATATCATAGGCTTTATCGCGGCTGTCGGGAATGATGCCAAGCATTTCTTTCGGATCAAATTTCGGAAGGGCAGGAGTGCTGCGGTTGAAACCGGCTTGCTGCGGCGCACCAACTTTATCCATAATGTTGCGGATGCGGTCGAGGCAATCTTTATCATCAAGACATTTGTAATCGGTAACGCCCGAAATTTCGCAATGTGTGGTTGCGCCGCCCAGCGTTTCATTGTCGATGCTTTCTCCGATAGCGGCTTTCACCAGATAGGATCCTGCAAGGAAAATAGTGCCGGTTTTGTCAACGATCATCGCTTCGTCGCTCATAATGGGCAGATAAGCTCCGCCGGCAACGCACGAACCCATGATAGCCGCAATCTGCAAAATACCTTCGGACGACATCACAGCATTGTTGCGGAAGATGCGTCCGAAGTTTTCCTTGTCCGGGAAAATTTCATCCTGCATCGGTAAATAAACCCCGGCGCTGTCAACAAGGTAAATAATCGGAAGCCGGTTTTCCATGGCAATTTCCTGTGCCCGGAGGTTTTTCTTACCGGTAATTGGAAACCATGCACCGGCTTTTACGGTTGCATCGTTGGCCACAACAATGCACTGGCGCTTGTTTACATAGCCAATCATCACCACAACACCGCCGGCCGGACAACCGCCATGCTCGGCATACATATCTTCGCCAGCAAAAGCACCGATTTCAATACGCGGCGAATCTTTGTCCAACAAGTAGTCAATACGCTCGCGTGCAGTTAATTTACCTTGCTCGTGCTGCTTTTCAATTCGGCTTTTTCCGCCGCCGAGTGCTACCTTCTGAAATCGCTGTTCCATTGCCGAAATCAGCAAACGGAGCGAGTCTTCATTGCGGTTAAATTCAATATCTATTTTACCTGATGCGGGTGTTGGTGCTGACATAATTTTTATGGCTGTAATGAAAGGTAAAGATACGTTTCACAATCTGAACTTTCGGTTAAATCGGGATTTAACCTTTCAAGCTCTTCTGTCTGAGTTTTTCAAGCTGCTTCAAAATCTTTTGCGCCCGGTTGGCTTCCCCGGCTGATGCATTGGGCATCCACTCGCGAAGCATTAGTTCCAGTTCCGGTGCTAAATCCGGATATTGTTTTACGAGATTGAAAAGCACTGTCATGGAAAAAGCCCGAACCGCAATGGGCGTATCTGCTTTCTGCAGAAATGCAAAACATTTATCGGCCAGTTTGCCTTGTAGTTTTTCGGGAACATCAATAAATTGAAATGTGCGCACGAGATTGCGGTCAATTGCATTGTGGTTGGCCGGATTCCCGAGCCAGTCAACAAACGTTTTTATCCACGGCTTTATGAGCTCAGGATGCGCTTCGGCACACCAGCCCAGAGCCATTGCTGCACGCTGACTGATGCGGGTATCGTTACCCAGAAAAAGTTTCACCAGTTCTGCAAACCGGTCAGCATCATTGCCTACCCATTTCACAACCTGCATGGCGAGTGCTTTTGAATGGCCCCTTTCTAAAATTTCAGCCGGTTGCATGGTTATCAGAGTGAAAAACAGTTGATTTTCGGATGATTTCTCCGGCTGCAGGCCCGCAGCAACAAAGCAAATCAAGAACACTGAAATTAGAACGGAACGGAAACCGATCGCCAAAAACCTGTGTGTAATAAACCGGAGAAAATGCGGCATCAAGTTCTGCAGTTTTTTTCGGACTGATCACTGACCGGTAATCGACTTTGTTCTCGGCCTTGTCGAATGTGCGGATAAGCGTGTAGGGCCGTTCCAGCTTCAGCAATGTTAAGCTCAAATCGAGCAGGGGAATCGAGAAATCGATCAGCAGTTCAGGATGCGGCTTTGCATAAAACGGTTCAAAGTAATCGGCATAAAACTCAAAGTAGGGCGATTTTCCGTAGGCTGAAACAATGGCCCTCCAGTGCTGCTGCTGCCAGCGTGTATGCCTGTCGATGCGAACTTCGTCCATCGGTGTTTTATGCAACGGAAGCTGAACCGGAATGCTTAAATCCTGCGAACCGTTTGCGCCATCAATCCGCAGCCGGTTGCGCCAGGTCTGCTTTACATAATGCTCCGCAAGATCAATGCTGATATCATCGTGAAGCAGCAATTTGCTGTACCACTGCACCGGACCAAGAACAGTAAGCGGAAGAATTGCGGCAGGTAAACTCACGCTGCAAAGATGCTAAACTGTATTTATCCGGCAAATGTTAATGAACAGTGAATTACCGGT
>CALRTD020000119.1:0-10011 GCA_943371015.1 Synechococcus sp. UW140
AGGCAAACTGCATGGACTTAACAAAACCTATTTGTTTGGTCAATCGATTGAAGAAACAAATTATGTGAACGGAACTGAAACCGGTGTTTCCAAAGTCTATTCAGAAATCGACGGTCACATTTACAGTAAAAGATACTTTTCTGCAAAGACTGATAAACGCGGGGCTGCATTAGTTGATTCGGCTTTTTCTTACAACCGACAAGGAATTAAAACTCGTGAAGACATTTGGCTGCGGCAAGTCGATACAGTTAATCCCGAAGCCGAATATCATGTGTATCGCGAATGGTTTGATAATGGTAAACTAAAACAAACGGCGCACTATTCGGCCAATTGGAAACAATATATCGTGACCGATTATTATGAAAACGGTAAGTTAAAGTCGATACTGAATTATGAAAACGGTCAACTAAACGGGAAAGCTGAGTTCTGGCATGAAAACGGCCAAAAAGCGATGGAGTTTACAGCTGTGAATAACGAAGTAAAACTATTGCCCAAGGTCTGGATGATGAACGGAAAACCAACAACCAACGGGCAAAAACAATACATTGAAATTGTCAATCAGTTTAAGCCGGAAGATATACAATTTCTCGCGATCGAAGAAGATCCGATGTCGCTCGAAACCAGAGCCGGAGATGAGTATGGAGATACCTACATCAAAGAAGGTGTTTATGATGTAGTTGCTGAACCTCCACGCGAACCGGCTCCGGATATTCGCAACGAAATAAACCCTTATTACAAGGCTGCCGATTGCCTCCCCGGTGGCGATTCGGCCATACAAGCCTATATTCAGCAGCAACTCGTTTACCCGGTTACGGATGCTGTGTTCAGAAATTTTGGAGATGTTGAGATTGCAATTGTGCTGGATGTAAACAGTAAAGTCACAAAATGCAACGTGAGTCATGATTTCACGCCGCTGAAATCGTTTATACTTCGCGAAGAAGCCATGCGTGTGGTAAGCAGTATGCCCTGGAAAGTTCCTGTAAAAAACGGAGTACCGGTTAGTGTGGCTATAACCGTTCGGGTCACGTTTGCTAATCCGCAACAGCTGCTTGGTAATTAATGGTTATTTTACGCACACATTTGCATCTCCCCCCGCCCTTTGCCTATATTTGCAACAGACAAACTCAAACCTGCGTTGTAGGCAGGCTAATTTTATGATCAACATCACACTCCCTGATGGTTCTGTGCGCCAGTATGAAGCCGGAACCTCCTCTCTCCAAATCGCTCAATCGATCAGCGAAGGATTAGCACGAAATGTTCTTGCCGCCGAAGTAAACGGCGAAGTATGGGATGCCACACGCGCCATTGACACCGATGCATCACTCAAACTCCTTACCTGGAACGACACAGCCGGCAAAGAAACCATGTGGCATTCTTCCGCTCACCTTATGGCCGAAGCGCTGGAAGCCCTTTACCCCGGCATCAAGTTCGGCATCGGACCGCCGGTAGAAAATGGCTTTTACTACGACGTTGACCTTGCCGGCGATAAAAAACTCACGCACGATGATTTGCCTGCAATCGAGAAAAAAATGCTCGAACTGGCCGGTCAGAAGAATGCATTTGTGCGCAAAGAAATGCCGAAAGCAGAAGCACTCGGCTATTTCCGCGAAAAAGGCGACGAATACAAGCTTGACTTGCTTCAGGATCTCGAAGACGGTAAAATTACTTTTTACACCCAGGGCAATTTCACCGATCTCTGCCGCGGGCCGCACATTCCGAATACCGGCTTCATTAAAGCGGTTAAACTTACCAACCTCGCCGGAGCCTACTGGCGCGGCGATGAAACCAAAAAGCAGCTTACCCGCATCTACGGCATCACTTTCCCCAAGCAAAAAGAACTCGATGAGTATCTGGTCATGCTTGAGGAAGCCAAGAAACGCGATCACCGCAAGCTGGGCAAAGAGCTCGAACTGTTCAGTTTCTCTGAGAAAGTAGGTATGGGATTACCGCTCTGGCTTCCGGCCGGTGCAGCCCTGCGTGAACGCCTGCAGAACTTTTTGCAGAAAGCACAGCTGAAAGCCGGCTATTTGCCCGTTATTACCCCGCATATCGGCAATAAGCAGCTGTACATTACTTCTGGTCACTACGAGAAATACGGCAAAGACTCTTTCCAGCCCATCCGCACACCGCAGGAAGGCGAAGAGTTTTTCCTGAAACCGATGAACTGTCCGCACCACTGCGAAATCTACAAGAGCAAACCACGCTCTTACAAAGATCTTCCGGTGCGCTTTGCCGAGTTTGGCACCGTTTACCGCTACGAACAAAGCGGCGAACTGCACGGCCTTACCCGGGTTCGCGGCTTTACGCAAGATGATGCTCACCTCTTCTGCCGCCCCGATCAGGTGAAAGAAGAATTCTGCAAAGTCATTGACCTTGTGCTCTATGTTTTCCGCGCATTAGAGTTCACCGACTTCGTAGCTCAGGTATCCCTGCGCGATAAAGTTGACCGCAGCAAATACATCGGCACCGACGAAAACTGGGAAAAAGCCGAAAGCGCCATTGTAGAAGCCGCCGCAGAAAAAGGGTTGAAAACCGTTGTGGAATATGGCGAAGCCGCGTTCTACGGCCCCAAGCTCGATTTCATGGTGCGCGATGCTATTGGCCGTAAATGGCAGCTCGGTACCATTCAGGTTGACTACAACCTGCCCGAGCGTTTCGAACTCGAATACACCGGAGCCGATAACATGAAGCACCGCCCCGTAATGATTCACCGGGCACCTTTTGGCTCAATGGAACGCTTTGTGGCCGTACTCATTGAACACTGCGCCGGCAAATTCCCGCTTTGGCTCACCCCCGAGCAGGTTGCCGTGCTCCCGATCAGCGATAAATACATTGCCGATGCAGAAAATGTATTGGAACAATTGAAAAATTACGATATTCGGGGATTCGTTGACGACCGTAACGAAAAGATTGGCAAGAAAATACGTGATACCGAACTGAAAAAAGTTCCGTACATGCTCGTCATCGGCGAAAAAGAAGCAGCAGAAAATACTGTTTCCGTTCGCCGTCAGGGCGAGGGCGATAAAGGCTCAATGAGCGCCGAAGAATTTGCCAACCTGATCAATACCGAAGTCCGCGAAAAGCTGGAATCATTCAGTAAATAGTTAATTCAAATAAGTATCACTTAAAAACGGAGGTTCACATCGCAGCTCCTTTTAACCGTCCACCCGGCCCCCCGCGTCCTAGTACAGGCGGAGGAAGTCGTCCGCCCTTTAACCGGGGACCGCGCATGCCGCGCAAAGAAGAATTACACCGCATCAACGAAAAAATTCGTGATGTCGGAGAAGTTCGCGTAGTAGGCGAAGACATTGAACAGGGCGTTTTTTCCATCGAAAAAGCACTCGAAATTGCACGCGAAGCAGGTCTCGATCTTGTAGAGATTGTGCCTAATGCCGTGCCGCCCGTGTGCCGTGTGGTGGATTACAAAAAGTTCTTATACGAACAGAAGAAGAAACAGAAGGAAATCAAAGCCAAAGCCCAAAAGGTAGTGGTGAAAGAAATCCGCTTCGGTCCGCACACCGATGATCATGATTTCAACTTCAAGAAGAATCACGCTCAGAAATTTTTGGAAGGCGGCGCCAAAGTAAAAGCATACGTGTTTTTCCGCGGCCGTACCATTGTGTTTAAAGAACAGGGAGAAATCCTCCTGCTCCGCTTTGCCCAGGAACTCGAAGAGTTCGGCAAAGTAGAACAGCTTCCGCAACTCGATGGAAAACGCATGTCAATCATGCTCGCACCCAAGAAAAAGCCGAAATAAATATTCCGCTATCAAAAAACATCCCGCACCACATTAACCGGAGCGGGATGTTTTGTTTTGTACCACCTTAAAGCAATACGCATGTCCACCACACCACTTTTCATTGCCAATCCCCCGCTGCAACCCGATACCGACCTGCCGGGAGATGATAATTATCTTTTATTCTGCTACAAATCGGCCAAAGGACAACCTGATCTCGATGAGGCAGAAGATATTTGCTATGCCGATGATTATCAGGATGAAGACAAATCGGCGGCACTCGAACGCAAGCTTAACCTGGCCGGCATTTTCCGAAAACACGAACCCCAGCTTCGTTGTGAGGACATCGACAATTTCGACGATTATTTTGATCCTGAAACCGAAACGCGCGAAGAGTTCTATGAAGTGATTTTTATGGAAAGCGGTTCAGAGGAGCAGTTGTTTGAAATTTCGATTTACGACCAATTTGTCATGATTGAAATACCCTTTCCGGCAGCAGAAAGCGAAACTGAAGCCTATTTTACGAAAGGATTAGGTTATGTCCGCGCACTTGCCGAGGCTGAAGGTTATTTTGTTCTGGATGCAATGACCGATCAGGTGTATGATGCG
The DNA here is from genome assembly GCA_943371015.1 of Synechococcus sp. UW140. Classification (GTDB taxonomy): domain Bacteria; phylum Bacteroidota; class Bacteroidia; order Palsa-965; family Palsa-965. Next base: position 4,346 of record CALRTD020000119.1, read on the forward strand.
CGAACAACACCCAACCACGGCTACCAGGTGTACTGCGCATTGGCCGAAAAAATGCGCAATACGCCTGCCGAAGATTAGGTTCAGACGGAAAATGGCCGGAAATCTCCAAAAACCATTTGTCTGACCGAAAAAAATATTACTTTTGCACTCCGCAACGGAAACACCATTGCGGGATAATAAATAAAGAACTCGCGCTACTATGCCGAAGATGAAAACCAATTCCAGTGCGAAAAAGCGTTTTGCGCTCACCGGAACGGGTAAAATCAAGCGTAAGCATGCGTTCAAGCGTCACATTCTTACAAAGAAGGCTACAGACCGTAAGCGTCGCCTCACAAACGATGGATTCGTTTCAAAAGGAGACACAAACAACGTGAAAGCCATGCTTTGCATGTAATGTACGAATTGAACACAACAGCTTTACGTACCGGTTTATCCGAAAACAAGTTAAACCCGGCTTCAGGTAACTAAGATTCTGATTGAGTTCAGAACGCCCAAAGCCAAAACGAAAAACAAAATGCCAAGATCAGTCAATCATGTCGCTTCACGCGCCCGTCGTAAAAAGGCGCTGAAAATGACCCGCGGTTACTGGGGTGCACGTGGTAACGTTTGGACCGTTGCCAAGAACACACTCGAAAAAGGTTTGGTTTATGCCTACCGCGACCGCAAACAGAAAAAACGCAACTTCCGTTCACTCTGGATTCAGCGTATCAATGCCGGTGCTCGTTTGCACGGTATGTCTTACTCTGAGTTCATGGGTAAAATTCACGACAAAGGTGTTCAGCTGAACCGCAAAACCCTCGCCGACCTCGCAATGAATCACCCCGAAGCCTTCAAGGCGGTGTGTGACTCACTGAAATAAGCCGTTTTGCAACCTCTCAATAGTTAACAAGCCCGGTATCACTTCTGATACCGGGCTTGTTGTATTATATGCGCCACGTATTGTGGTGAGTTTTACAAGGAGTAAATTATTTTCATCCGTTGCTTGCGATGAAGTATATCCACAAGATCTCTTCAACTATCGTTTTGTATATGCTTAAAAGATAGTTATGTAACTATAGTTTGGGGGGATTGACAACTATTTATAAGTTATCCTTTTTTCTCAAGTAAATTAGCGATTTACAAGTTTTCATAATAATCAAAAATGCTACTATTAGATATCAATTAATATATTTTTAAAGAATATTTTTCATCTCTGCTTTCAATACTTTTCCCATTGCATTTCTTGGCAAAGTATCTGAAATTTTGAGCAGTGTCGGTAGTTTATAGTTTGCCAAATGTGATTCCGAAAAACTACGCAATTCATCAAGCAAGAGTGTTTGTGCCGGACGTAAAACCACAACAGCGGCAATTCGTTCGCCCCAGACTTCGTCGGGTACTCCAACCACAGCACATTCTGCAACGGCGCTGTGTGCCAAAATCACATTTTCAATTTCAAGCGCCGAAACCTTGTAGCCGCCGGTCTTGATAATGTCTGTGGAAATGCGGCCGGCAATACGATAAATACCGCTGCTGCATTCGGCCAAATCGCCGGTGCGGAACCAGCCATCGGCAGTGAATGCGGCTTTGGTTTCTTCGGGGCGGTGCCAATACTCCGTAAACAGTGCAGCACTTTTTACCTGCAGCTCGCCTTGTGCTTCTTCGCCGGTAAAAATTTCGCCGCTTTCATCGCTTAGCCGAACTTCTGCTCCAGGCAGCACAGTACCAACGCATCCGGGCTTTCGCTCGCCGTGCAGCGGATTACTGAGCACCATGCCGGTTTCGGTCATGCCATAGCGCTCAAGCAAAGTGTGTGTAGTAATCGCTTTCCATTTCTCAAGCACCGGAACCGGCAGCGCTGCTGATCCCGACACCATAAGCCGGAGTTTGGCAGCACCACTGCTCCACTTCTGCTGCTTTTCGGCATCAGCAGCTTCATAATGTGCAATGAGTTTGGCGTAAATGGTGGGCACTGCCATAAACAATGTATAATGACCTGATGCCAGTCCGGGCCAAACATTGGCAGCATCAAAACCATCGCGTATATCGCACTTCGCGCCAATCATAAGCGCGCATAGTAATTTATTGACGATGCCGTGTGTATGATGCAGCGGAAGCACATGCAAAATAGCATCGCTGCTTGTCCAGCCCCAGGCCTCATGCAGCATGGTAATTTGTGCATACAAACCGGCATGCGTATGCACAACACCTTTCGGCTTCCCGGTGGTGCCGCTCGTAAACAGCATCAGCGCCGGCAAAGTTGCTTTCGGATATGCAAGATTAAGCGGCATTACCGTTTCCTGCGGCGGACGCAGCGCATCTGTTTCTTCAATGTGCACACGCATTTTGGGTAAACGCGTGCGGAGTTTTGCATGACAAAGCACCGTTTGTGCGCGGCTTTCTGTTATATAATATTCAAGTTCGGCAGCAGGATGATCGGGACAAAGCGGAACAACCATGCCGCCGCAAAGCCAAACAGCAAGCATTCCGGCTACATAGGGCAAACCGGGAGGCGCTAGCAATGCCACAGGCGCGCCTTTCAGATTCTCTCCTCCGAGATGATGAATAGCTATGTCTTTTGCCGTAAGATAAACATCATCAACTGTCCATGTTCCGCGCCCGTCGCGCAAAATCTGACGTGCCGGATCATCGATCAATAAATCGGAAAAGGAATCTAGAAATGTCATGCGGCAAAGGTAACAATGCCTGCTGAACTACCATTTATGACTGCACAGGCAGCACGCCAGCTACAGCCATACGGTGATGAATAAGGCGAAACCAGATGGGCGGAATCAATGCCGCATAAAACATTCCGAAATAACCGCTGCTGAGTTCCGGGCCGCCATCGTGCGAAATTAGCGTGTGATAAGGTTTTGAGGCTTTCAGATGATGGTCGGCATGGCGGGAAAGCTCAATCAGCGAAAGGCGGCTTGATGGTGCATCCGATTGCCACGAATGATGCACATCAACTTTGCTGCCTGCTTTACGCATCAATCCGTAATGCTCAATGTAGTTCACATATTCAAGCAAAAATATAGCTACTGCCGATTGCCCCAGATACACGGCCAATGCAGTCCAGCCAACGAAAAAACCGATTGCAGCACTACAAACAATTTGCAGCAGCAATGCACGAACTACAAAGTTGTTGAGCCCGTACAATGTACGGTAATGTGTTTTGCGGAGTCGTTCAGCTTCAAGACGCAATGCGCTGATCCATTGTCCGGGCACGGTACGCAGCACAAAAGCATAAAGACTTTCGCCGAAACGCGCTGTGGCAGGATCTTCGGGAGTACCCACACGTTTGTGGTGACCACGTACATGCTCTATGTAAAAATGAGTGTAATTCACCACAAACATGTTGAGCTGACCAAGCAAGCGCTCAGCCAGATTTTTTCGGTGAATAAGCTCATGCCCGACTACAATGCCTGAAATTCCGGCATTGAGACCTACCGAAAAAACACTCAGCAGAAGCATTCCGAGTGTTTGCGATTGTGCAACATAAACAAGCGATGCAATAGATACCAAATGCAGCGCCGATGCTGAGTAAAGTATAAGATTCGGAATGGTATCAGACTGATTGGCGGGGGGATTTTGCCGCTGCGGAGGGAAAAGCCAATCGGCAATTACCAGAAAAACCATATTCCATGCAATGTTGGCAATATGAAAACGCGCATCAAAAAGGCACCCGGCAACAGCCAGCATACCGGGCAATAAACATACTGCATATCGCAAGCTATAGAGCATATTCATGCTTCTAAAGTTAAGTGTTCGATACAGATATCGTTTAGGCAAAAACTATTTTTTTACATTAAAATCGAGACTCCATTTCAAATTTCTTTCTGTCCGGATTTTCTGATTGCTGCTGACACACTGTTGTCACAACACGGTTGTTGTTTTGCATCATCAAACCAAACAAAACTTACAACCATGAACATTGAAACCACTCCCGCAAAAACTTATTTGCTGAGCCGTCACACCATTCGCTTTAGCGAAATGATGCAGATTGCAGATAAAGCAGTTGATGCAATCTATGCTGAAGTAAAAAATCGCGGGCTTGAGCCTGCGGGAAAAATTGAATTTATTTACCACAACTTTTCACAAGACAAGCCCTTTCTGCTTGAAATTGGCATTCCGGTGGCTGATGCAACCGAATCTGCAGACGAAAAATTTGCAGTTGTAAAGCGTCCTGAATTTCGCAACATCAATCATATTCACAACGGCGGCATGAGTTCTTTGATGGCGACTTATGATCTGCTCTTTGCCGAAATTGGTGCGAAAGCAATGCCTTACAATGGCGAAGTACGCGAGGTTTACACTATTTTTAGCCATCCGGAAGCGGGAGATAATGTAACCGAAATCCAGATCGGACTAAACTAAGCATGAACAAAGTTGAACGGCTGCAGGCCATTCTTCATGTGATACAAACCAAACGCACGGTGAGAGCTGAAGATCTTGCCGTGCGTTTCAGTGTTCATATCCGCACGATTTACCGTGATGTGAATGCTTTGATTGAGGCCGGATTGCCTATTGGCGCTGAGGCCGGACGAGGTTACTTTATTCTCGAAGGTCATTATCTCCCGCCTGTCATGTTTACCAAAGACGAGGCCTTTTCATTGTTGCTGGCCGGAAAATTTTTGCGGCGCAGAACTTCCGAACGTTTCCAAAATGCGTTTGATACTGCCAGCGAAAAAATACGTGCCCAGCTACGCGGCGAACTTAAAGACGAATGGGCTGCTCTTGATGAACGTATCAGTGTTGACGCCTACTACTCGCCTTCACTTCCGCCCGGCAATGATGCACATATTGATGCGGCAAACGATGCACTGGCCAACTCAAAAGTTGTGTATTTCCGCTATCGAACTGCCGATGAAACCGAGAGCCGGCGGCAGGTTGAGCCTATCGGATTGCTTTTTTATTCGAATATTTGGCACCTTATTGGCTGGTGTCGCTTGCGAAAAGATTACCGTGATTTTCGTCTCGATCGTGTTCTTGAAATTCAAGTACTCGATGAAAATTTTGACACATCAAAACGCACAAGTATTTCGGAGTATGTGCAGGAACAACGCCGTACAGAAAACTGGATACAGGCAAAAATTTTTGTTACCGACGAACTATACAGTTTTATCCGCAACGCACGTTACTCAATGGGCTATGTTTCTGAAGAGCGCGTGACCGGGGGATATGAAATGCTGTTCACTGTTACTTCTGTTACCCATTTCTCAAAATGGATGCTGATGCTTGGAACAAAAGCAAGAATAATTGAACCTCAACTCCTGCTCGATGAAACGATAAAGCATGTTGAGGATCTAGTAAATCAGTATCTGAAATAAAGGAGAATTAATTCTGAATAATATATTCTGCCCTTTCCGGCTCGGTGCGGAGATTCCTTACCGACAACGGACGGCGCACAATGGTAAGCGGAATGGTAGAGCGCCCGGGCGTAATGTTTTTGTAATCAGCGACAACACGAAACTGACTCGCCGTTATTGAACTATATTCGCTGAGCGGAACGAGAAAGATCAGTTCAACTTTATCGGGAATAGTTTTCAGTGTAGTGCCGGGCGGAACGTTCACAGCAGTAACCGGAAGTGTAATCCGGCCTTCGGTAAATTTATCGACTTTGATTGTAAGCTTTACTGAAGAAGGCTGAACACTGAGCTGACGGGCAGTTCCGTTAAGCAACAGCGGCA
>CALRTD020000120.1:0-9998 GCA_943371015.1 Synechococcus sp. UW140
TACCTTGGTTCAGGTGTATCTGCGAATTACCGGCGAACCTGTTATTGATCAGGATTTGATTACAGAACTCTGATTGTATTTGCGGTTAATGTATCTTCGTATCAGGTTTGAATAACTGCCATGCGCCTGATCGTTTATCCTTTGCTTTCTCTTTTCATTCTCGCCGGATGTTCATCTGAACCATCTCCGAAAAAAGAAATTGTTTCACAGTTCACCGGTATTGTGCCGCGTGTGATGAGCAATGACGAAGGTCTTTTTCACGGTATTGAGTTGGGAATGACCAGCAATGACGTGAAAAAGAATGCGCTTCCCGGCGATAGTCTGAGCACATCAACAGAAAACGAATACCTGTTTTTTGAAGCCAAAATCGATTCGGCAAACGAATACACCTATGAATGTTCGTTTGATGCAAAAGGATTGAATGCCGTTACACTGATCATTTATCAGAAAAAAGAAACGTCGGCAGCACAACTGTTTACTGATTTTAAGAATTATTTCACGAAAAAATACGGTACTCCGTATGATGCCGGCTTCGGCTATATCTGGGAAGTTCCGGCCGGAAAACGACCAGCAAAAATTACACTTCGTGAGGAATCGGAAGAATATCTGTACGGCGTTGTTTCAGTTGAATTCTACGACCGGGCTTTCGAACCGCGGCCGGCCGTGAGAGACTCATTGGTGATTCGCTGATATTTTTCCGGTTAATCAGCCGAAAACCTTATTTTTAAGGCGATGGAACTGAAGGACCCAACGGGCGGTGAGCTGCTCGATATTCGCAATCTGGTTACAGAATTCAGAGCCGGCGACGAAACGGTGAAAGCCGTGAACGATGTCAGCTTTACCGTGCGCAAAGGCGAAACCGTTGGTGTTGTTGGCGAATCCGGCTCAGGAAAATCGGTAACGGCACTTTCCGTGATGCGATTGATTCCAAATCCGCCCGGCAAAATTACAGGCGGAGAAATCATTTATCATTCGCGCACCAAAGGTATTGTTGACCTCACAAAGATGAGTGAACAGGAGATGCGCGAATTCAGAGGCAATGAAATCGGAATGATTTTTCAGGAGCCGATGACTTCGCTGAATCCCGTTTACACCTGCGGCAATCAGGTAATGGAAGCCATCCGCCTGCATCAGAAAGTAAGCAAGCAGGAAGCTGTAATCCGCACACTCCGCCTGTTTGATGAAGTGCTGCTTCCTAATCCGGCAGAGATTTTCAAGAAATATCCGCATCAGATTTCAGGCGGACAAAAGCAGCGCGTTATGATTGCTATGGCAATGTCGTGCAATCCGCAAATGCTTATTGCCGACGAGCCCACTACAGCGCTTGATGTAACAGTACAGAAAACCATTCTTGATCTCATGCTCAAACTCCAACGCGAGCACGACATGGGTATCATTTTTATTACACACGATCTCGGCGTTATTGCCGAACTGGCCGATAAAGTTGTGGTGATGTATAAAGGCCGGATTGTAGAACAAGGTCCGGTACTCGAAATTTTTGCCAACCCGCAACACCCCTATACCAAAGGACTTCTGGCCTGCCGCCCGCCGCTGAACAAGCGATTGCATTATCTGCCTACGGTTTCCGATTTCATGACAACTGCCGAAGACGGAACGCTGACAGAAAGTAAACGCACTGTTACCGACATGATTCACAATGTAGAGGTAACACGTGAGCAGCGACAAACACAACAGGAAAAACTTCGTGCACAGGAACCTATTCTCCGTCTCGAAAATATCCGTACCTGGTACCCAACAGCAAAAACTATTCTGGGCAAAACTATTGCATGGAATAAAGCTGTTGACGATGTAAGTTTTGATGTGTATCCCGGCGAAACATTGGGCCTTGTTGGCGAATCGGGCTGCGGGAAAACTACACTTGGTCGTACTATTCTGCGACTAATTGAACCAACAGAAGGTAAAATTATTTTCGACGGAAAAGATATTACTCACCTTCCGGCAAACGAAATGCGTTTGCTGCGTAAGGATATGCAAATTATTTTTCAGGATCCGTATTCATCGCTCAATCCGCGCCTCACCATTGGCAGTGCAATTATGGAGCCGATGCGCGTTCACAAAATCGGTGCAACCGATAAGGAACGGAAAGAGAAAGTGATTGAATTGCTGCGGCGGGTGAATATGAACGAAACGCATTTTCACCGTTATCCGCATGAGTTCTCCGGCGGACAGCGGCAGCGGATCTGTATTGCGCGGGCATTAGCACTCAATCCGCGTTTTATCATTTGTGATGAATCGGTTTCGGCGCTCGATGTTTCTGTTCAGGCGCAAGTACTGAACTTGCTGAACGAACTGAAAAAAGATTTTGGCTTCACCTATATTTTCATCTCGCACGATTTATCTGTAGTGAAATTCATGAGCGACCGCATGGTGGTGATGAATCACGGAAAGATTGAGGAAATGGGCGATGCAGACGAGTTATATGCAAATCCCGGATGTGAGTACACCCGCAAGCTTATTAACGCGATTCCCAAAGGAGAACTCGAAGATATTCGCCGCTCTATGGTGGAGAAACGAATGCGGCAGGGCGCTGTGTAAACTGGCGGCTACTGGGGTTTGTATTCGTAAAGTGTTAATTCGCTCTTCTTATAAATAGCCTGATAATTCAAAGAATCCATCGCACATATTATTTTTTGTGCGCAGCGTGTATCACCCTCTCTGGTTAAATCACCCACTATCATTACATAATCAACTTGCCGCGCAGGTTTGCTCAGGTTTGCTTTCCATTCCCAACTGCAATACACCTGGCGATAGTCCAGCGAAGCCAATTGATATCGATACGGGAATTCCTTTTCATTCCATCGCAGCGGGAAATACTGATGATCACATTCATAATTGCTGAGTACTGCTACATCGCGACCGGCAACTGCATATTTCCCCAAATGGAGATATAACCAGTTCGTAGAAAAAGGCAGTACCAGAATTGTTGAATGATCACGGATATACTTCCCCGCTCCGGCAAACGCATGAGCATTTCTGTTTAGGTTTTCGCTGGCATCCCGAACTACATAATTGCGGCTCAACGAGAGCACAACAGCAACAGCAGCAATAGTAAGTTCCCAGCGCACCGGATATCTAAATTGTGAAACGAGAATCAACAGTAAAATCCATGAAATCCATTGAATACGGATACCAAAAACACCTCCGCCCCCTGTTCCTTCCGGGAAAAACATAACCGCCAGAAAACTTACGAAAAACATAAGTGTGAAAAGCACTATCAATCGTTTCATTTCAGGCTTACCGCGCTTTCTGAATCGATAAGCGATATAAATTCCGACTACAAGCAATGCAAAAATCATAACAGCAAAAAGTCGGGCTAAATCATATTCTGCACCGGGAAACATTGCTGAAAATTTGAACTCAAAAAACTCCTGAAGTCTTGTCGATAGTTTTTGGTACCCCGTATCTCCGCCTTCGGTCATTCCAGTTGTATAGATCAGCCAGCAAACGAGCGAAGGAAGAAAACTGATAAACGCAGCAAATAAAAGTTTCCTGATAGACCAAACAGATCGATGATGAAATGCATCAACTACAAGACTCAGAAAAACAAAACCTCCCATGAAAAACCAAGTCAGTATATGAGAAAACCAGCCGCAGGTAAACAGGAGAATCAATAAAAGTAAATTACGCCAATGGGGGTTTGATAGGTACTTCAGCCATGCCGTCATGCCAAGTAACAGCATTATCACACCGAGACAAAAATTATAAAATCCAAATAAAAAGATAGTATTGAAGACAAGCGGAAAGATAAGATAACTCATTGTGCGTGGCCGTTTCGACACAGTAAACATCAGCCATCTGAAAGAGAAAATAAGACCAAATCCGTATACGAGATGCAGTGCTTTTGCTCCTCCGGCTACTCCAAACCATTTGGTAAAAAAGGCCAGCAGTAAATGACCGATCCAGTTGGGAACGGGTAGTGTATTAATGGTATAATATTGTCCCAGAAACGTTTCATCGCCAAACAAAAGTTGATACAGCACCCCGGCATTATAACTGTGTGAAGCGCCATCTTCAGTCACAAACCAACCCATCGCAAGCACCGGATTCACTACCAAAACTGCAACCAAACAAAAACAGAGAAACTCAATCCTGTTTTTGTTCTTGGGTGTATTCAGAAATTGTAGTCTTTGCGGCAAAATCATATCACCATCAATCAATTTTCCCAAGGTACGCCCAGTCGCCATTCAACTTATGGCATTCAAATTTTTCGAGCGGAATCGCGGAAGTTAATTTTTCTTTGAAGGGAAAAAAATTCACATGCTCATCAAGTGTGTAATAGTAATAGCGCTGACAAGGCGTTACAATAAACACTTGTTTCCGGGCAATGCGCACCAATTCCTTCATACACTGTTCCAGCTTGATTAAATGCTCAACAGTGTGGCTGCAGGTAACTACATCAAACGATTTATCGGGAAAAGGCATTTGCTCTATATTGCCTTTTACATACGTGTATTCGGGCGAATCGTCTTTGTCTTTTATGTCGAATGCAGTGAGCTTGAGATTCGGATGACGTTCGCGAATGGTGCGCAGCAAATAACCATTTCCCGATCCAACATCAATCAGCGATTCGGCTGAAGAATCAATGTTATCGAGAATAAATGCCAAGCTTGGTTTATTGATATCGGTAATGCGGTTGCGCGAAATTGTATTCAGGTTGTTGTAAAAGCGGTCGTAATCTTCGGGCGTAAAACTATATACCCGGCTTTTGAAATCCATGACCTCTTTGATATTCCGGCCGCGATAAGCAAACCAGAAAAACGGATACATAAACCAACGGCTGTCGCGGATTACAGGCGGAATCCACTCATCCATAACATAACGTATCGCATTGGTAAGATCTCGGTTCATATCGGTTATACTAATCGTTTATATTGGCCGCGAATGTGATTCCACTTAATGCGGAACAGATCGAGCAACATGCCGGGGGCGTGTCTGATAAGGCTTACGCTTGACTGGTCGTGCGTACTTTTAAACACTACCGGAAGGCGTTTGATATCGTAATTGCGTTTCAGTGCAATGTAGAGGAGTTCCACATCAAACGCAAAGCTGTTGAGTTTTGAAACACCAAAAAGATCATCGGCCACAGAAGCACGAAAGCCTTTTAGTCCGCACTGTGTATCATGCAATCCGGTTGTAACAAAGCGACCTACAAAAAAGGTGAAAATTCCGCTGCCTAATTTTCGTGCGCCCGAAATTTCGGTAAAGTAGCGAGAGGCTTCAAGTGTGCGGTCGCCAATTACAATGTCGTATTCTTTTTCGCTCAGGTACTGCACAAACAATTCCATTGATGCTTCATCAAAAGGAACATCAGCATCCGTGAACAATCGGAAACGGCCTGTAGCTACCTGCATTCCTGCACGAACAGCCCCACCCTTGCCCATGTTTTTCGGAAGTCCGATAAACCTGCAGCCTGCGGCAGAAACAACACGTTCAGTTGCTCCGTTATCGCCAGAACCATCATCCACCACAATAATTTCAGCCGTTTTACCTAAACGCTTCAGCCATTCTTGCAAAGCAGGAAGCGCCTGCTCAAGTTGTGCAGCGCCGTTGTAAGAGGGCAAAACAAAACTGAGTTCGGTCACTGCTTTCGGTAATAAGTACGGTTATTATGCTGCACAGAATCTTTCTGTACATCAAAAAGTTGTGTACTGTCGTGCTTAATCTGCAACTCATCAAAAAATAGCGGAGCTTCTTTTGGGAGTTCGTGATTCCACACAACAATCTGCACACGCTGACTCGGATCTTTCAGTATAAACGGAATTTCTGCAAGTGCCCAGCTACCCGATAATGCTTTCACAGCTCTGAACATTCCGCAATAAATTGCAGTATCAACTTTATCGCCGGTGTGCAGCGAAAGTTCAATCGTTGTTCTTCCGTACAGATCTTTCTGATAATCGGCAAACCAGAATGATGCTGTGTTGTTACCAATTTTTGCACCGGGAATTTCTGCAAAATACAGTTCGTTAAAACCACCTGCTGTTCCGGGCATACTGCTTTTGCCGCGGAATGGTTTCCCTTTCATTTCTTCGTAATCGCGGCAAGCATAAGTGCGCAGCGAATCGGTACTCATAAACGGCCAAACCGGCCATGTTTGCTGAGCAGTGAATGCTGCTACATGCTTATCATACTGCATCAAAACACGCTCAGCAATTTTTACCGGCTGCAAGCTGTACACATTATACGCTGCCGTTTCATAAAGTGGTGTTGCAAGATCAAGCAACTCCTGTTCATTTTTGCTTAGTCCGCTTTTTCTTGCCAACACTAAAAACGGACGTTTATCGGGCAAACGATTAAGCAGCGAAAGCGGCTTTACAGGATCGTAAATCAGATTAATGTGTTCATTCGCTTTACCGATAGAGCTTCGCCCCGAAAGCATGGACAACATTGGCAATCCGGTTTTCAGCGAAACAGCATAAGTGATGTTGAATATAGCATGATCATCGGGTACAATTCCCGCGCATTCACTGCCATTGTGATAATATGGCAATGGCAGAATAGCCTGATAATCGCTTACTTTCAATTTCCTCAACCAGCGATTTTCGGGTAATGTGTTTTCGGTATCGTCGAGAGCGGCAAACGTGTTGTTCAGCTCTTTCTCAAATCTCCGTGAATGATCCCAGCCATCAGCAAGCAGCATTGCAGGAACAGCAAACGGAACAATACTTCTCACCATCATTCCGAATTTTCCTTTGCGATGTTCGGCAAGTTTCCAGAGCCGGTAAACGGCAAGGATATTAATCATGTAATAAAACATCCAGTTGAACCGCCCCAACGCACGAAACTGCCTGAACGGACCGGCATATTTAAGCCAGCTTCCATCGTCCTGCAACAAAAACGGCCATCCGAACGATAAGAAAACGAGCAGCAGTGATGTCCAGCATAAAATATTAATAACTTTTCTGTCGGAAACAGAGAGCAATAAATCGAATCTGCGGCGAACAAGTCGTACCAGCTGCACAATTACAACAGCAATTAGTCCAACTGCACCAACAACTCCTATGTAAGAAACAGCTTCATAAGAGGCATGCTTCGGAAAAAACCATGGACTTACAAGCGGCTCATAAAAGCGCTGATACGGGTAAAAGATACTGCTCCAGTTGCCGATGTATTCTGTAAAACCCCATGGCACCGAGGTGCGGTCGGTTTCGTGATCAGTAAGCATAACGGTAAGCTGTATCAGCAATACCGGAAGAATAACCTGCAGTGAAAAATGAAGAAGCACAAACTTCCAGCGACCAAAACCGCGATCACGCGTAATAAAAAGTATGAACCAATACATACCACAGGCGGCAAGACAAAACACCAGAAGATAGAGATGTGTTCCACCAGCGGCAAGCAAAAGCAAACCGATGAAAAGACTCAGTCTTCGTCTTGGATAATCATAAAAACGAACCAGCGAATAAATCAATGCGGGCAGTAAGAAACTTAATGCGAGTGAATAATGACCGCTCATTCTTCCGATTTGCGGTGAAAGAAACATAATTCCTAATCCGCATAATGCGCCGTACCACCAGGGCAAACGAAGATGCCGGAATAATGCATACAGAAAAATGGCTCCGAACAGCGGAGAAAACAACATGAGAAGATTCAGTATTCCGATTGATGCTTCTGCAGCGCCTGAACCAAACACTTTCATGATGTTGGTGTACATCGGCAAAGCTCCTGTAAAGAAGAGATTTTCGCCGTCAGGATAATTCATGCTTTGCTGCTGCCACCAAGCGGTATCGTGCTTAACGTGATACGCTGTTTGGTAGTAAATCTGCATCCCGTCGCCCTGCAAACCGAAGTAGCGTGAGGCAGGATGCATGACAAGCTGACCGAAAAAAAAGAGTGTAAGAAGTAAACCTGCAAGTAGTACAAGCAGCAAACCTTTATCGGTAAACGTGCGGTGAAGGAAAGCTTTCACTTCCGGGCCCAGATATTGTATTTGAGTATGCAGTAAATTGCACGAAATCCATCTTTCCAGCCTATTTTCTTCCCTTCTTCGTAGGTACGGCCATAATAGGAAATCCCTACTTCGTAAATCCGCACTTTAGGAATGCGCGAAATGCGGGCGGTAACTTCCGGCTCAAATCCGAATCGTTTTTCGCGAAGCGGAAGTGATTTCACCATTTCTGCATTAAACAGTTTGTAGCACGTTTCCATATCCGACAGGTTCAGGTTGGTGAACATATTCGAGAGGAAGGTGAGAAACTTATTGCCTATTGTATGCCAGAAGAAAAGAATGCGGTGCGGACGGCCTCCCATGAAACGTGATCCGAAAACAACATCGGCAAAACCATTAACAATCGGTTTGAGCAGGATGTTATATTCAGCCGGATCGTATTCAAGATCGGCATCCTGAATAATAATATAATCGCCGGTTGAGATTTCAATGCCTTTGTGCAACGCGGCACCTTTTCCCTGATTGTAGGGTTGATTGAACAGCCGGATGTCATGACCCGCATGATCGGCAATGTATTGTTCAACCACGCGCTGAGTTTCGTCTTTGGAACAATCGTTCACAATGACAATTTCTTTGGTTATACCTGCAATAAGCTCTACAGCAATTACTTTATTCAGAATAAGGTGAATTGTGGCTGCTTCGTTATAGGCAGGAATAACGATACTGAGTTTTTTCGGAGTATTCATCTGGAAATAGTGCCGAAAGATAGCGTTTTCAGGCGTTCGGGCAGCCAAAAAAGAGCCTCAGTGCTGAGAAAATGTCTCAGCTGAAAATGAAATATTATCAATCAGCATTTCACTTTTTGAGGGCATAAAGAACTGTATGAGCAAGGTATCTCCGCTTTGCAGCGGTGTACGGAGCGGAACAACAGACGATATCTTACTCCATTGGTTGGTTTCATAAATACAATGATCAATCCGAAGCCCTGTTGTTTCTATTCTTTCGCCGCTCCGTTCAAGCATTACAACAATGTTGTAGCCGTTCCTTTCAACGCCCCGCTGTGCATCAAAAGAAGTGTGCAGCCGGAGTAATTTTCCTGAAAGTGAATCGGGAAAAGCATATTCAATATCCCAGGGATAAGTATTTTCTCCTCCGCAAAATAATGCCCTGCTTTGTTTTCCAAACTTGTCTTTGTATTGTTTGGTGGGCGTCTTGCCGGTTATCTTCTCAAAGTCTTCTGCTAAAATAGCGATACGTTTAAGATCCGGAAACGGATTAAGTTTAAGCAGAGATGTTTGTGATCGGGGAAATTTTTTCACGATTTCGAAATTCGAATACTTCTTCATCTCTCTGTCATACACCAGCAGATAATCAAACACCTGATCACTGTCGTGAATATCTTTCGAATTCACATTTTCGCTGAAACGATTCATTGCCAAAGCAAATTCGAGATCAGGATAAAACTGCCAGTCGGATGAAATAGTAATTGGCTTTCCGGGTTGTAGCTGTTTGTTGATTTCAGCCACAATTAAATTCATATCCTGCTCATCAGCCCAATCATGCACACGGGTGAAATTACCGGCAAATGCTGCAATAAAAAGTACCGGAATTGCTGATGAATAAAGTACTGCTGCTGCCATTTTTTGTTTCGGAATAAGTCTCAGCAATTGTACAAACATCAGTGCAAGCAGCGGAATATAAAATAATGCAGTGCGTTCGAAAAGCAGTTTGGTCTTCAGCAAATTGTATTGCAGCAGCGGCCCGAATACAGCAGCAGCTGTAATGCCTCCAAGCAAAAAAACAAATGCTTTTTCATTATCTGTTTTTCGTTTGAGTAGGCGAAACATAAACACTCCGGCAGCTGCAACACCAGCAATTGCAGTAAACATAAGCAGTGCTGCTAGAATGTTGCGCAAAATTTCCGGGCACGTCAAATCATACAACATGCGGTCGGTAACTGAACGCCATGTGCCCTGAAACCAACTTCCTCTGGGGCCAAAAAACAATGCATTCGCCTCTTTGAGTTTTATGGAATACGGAACAAGTAATCCGTACGTAATTGCAGCAGGCAAAAGCAAAAGCTGAACACGCA
>CALRTD020000121.1:0-9966 GCA_943371015.1 Synechococcus sp. UW140
CAGGTGTTGCAGTAAGTGCAACGGGACCGTTAGTAAGACAAAACGAATCCTGAGCAGGAACAAATGCAATTACCGGAAGCGGATAAATAGTAATGGTTGCAGTATCGCTGCCTACACATCCGTTGCTGTCAGTAACATCAACCGAATAAACGCCGCTGCTGCTTACCGTAATGCTGTTCTGTGTTGCCCCGGTGCTCCAGAGATAAGTTGTTGCCGTGGTCTGTGCTGAGAGTGTAAATGGATTTGTGCTCTGACACAATGCAGTATCGTTACCAAGTGAAACAGTTGGCGCCGGTACGCTGAAAAGTGTAATTCCAACTGCAGCTGAATCAAAACAGGTGTTGAGATTGGTTTTCATCATGTTGTAAACACCGGGCAATGTTGCAGTATAGCTGGGTGAAGTTGCAGCCGGAATTAACACGCCGTTGTGATACCACTGTGATGTTCCGCCCGAAGATCCGGTAAGTGTTTGTGAACCGCCCGGACAAAGCGTATTGCCGTTGCTGCTGAGCGTTACAACTGGCAACGTGTTTACGTTTACAGTTACAGATGCTGTGCTGGTGCAGTTTGCAGCATCGGTTACAGTTACTGTATAAACGGTATTGGCCGTTGGCGAAACGGTTATTGAAGGTGTAGTGAGGTTACCGGGCATCCAGTTGTAGGTGTATGCACCAATTCCGTTTGCGCCGCTTGCCGAAAATGTTGTGCTGTTTCCGGCGCAAACAGAAAGAACAGAGCTGCTGGTAGTTACAGAAAGTGCCTGTCCGATGAATACGTTGGCCGGCAACAAATTTCCGGTGCCAGAAAGCACACCGTCGATACGAATGCGACCATTGGCACCGTTGGCACCAGTACCATAATAAGGTGCTCCGGGCACAGCAGAAGCTCCGCCGCTGCCGCCTATTGCACGTATTTGTCCGTTGTTGACAATTGAAGGAGCACCCAGCCAAACGGTTCCGCCGCTTCCGCCGCCACCGCCGCCGCAGTTGCCTGTTCCGTCGCTGCCGCCGTTGCCGCCATTGGCGCGTACAACTCCGGTTGCGCCGATTGTAATTCCGGAGCAAGCCGTAATTTCAATGTATCCGCCACCGGCACCGCCGCCGCCGCTTCCGCAGCTGAATCCGCCGCTTCCGCCGCCGCCGCCTGAGCCACCGAGTATGGCAGAAAGCTGAGCATCGCCATAAACCGGCCCGGCAAATCCGCCCGTGCTTCCGCCTGAGGCAGTACCAGCCGCTCCGTAACCGGCACCGCCGCCGCCCGACCAGCCATTACCAGCCGTAGTTACACCACCGGCACCGGCACCGTCTTGAGCAAGCATTCCGCCTAAAGAAGTAGAATAAGTGCCGTTGCCGCCATTTTGTCCACCGGCAACACCAATGCCACCGGTTCCGGCAGCTGTAAAGGTTATGCCATTGGTTCCGTTTCCGCCGCTGGCATCCAGCGTACCGTTGATAACGACCGCTCCTGTGCAGCGGATAATCAGCGGTTGCGTTCCGGTTACGGTTACCGTTACACCAGAAACAATTGTAAATGAGGAGTAATTATACGTTCCCCCGGCGATAGTTGTATTGGCAGATGCCGTGAAAGCCCCGTTGCTGCCCGTTCCGCAAGGCACACATGTATTTTGTGCGCTGAGCTGTGCGGTAAGCAGCAGGCCAATACCAGTTAATAATAACGAGTAATTTTTTTTCATGAGTTGATTTGGAGTGAATGTAACTCAAATCTAAAAAAATAAACGTACTTACGAAATGAAGTTTTCTATCTCCCGGAAAATGACAACCAAAACAGGTATTTATAACACGATAAACAACATCACCATTCTCTGAATTGCTCTCCGATAACTACTTTTGCACACTGTGTTTGATTTCCTCAAAACGTATTCGCGTATTGAACGGCCAGTCATGCTGGTTATTGCTGCTGAATTTTTCATTCAGTTGGTGAATGCCACGTTCATGAATCTTCAACCGTTGTACATGAAGGCCGAAGGTTTTTCAGACAGCGATATTGCAGATTTTATTTCATGGCGTTTTGCAGGGGTTTTATTGCTTGCATTGCCGCTCGGGCTTTACATCAAAGGCCGTAAGGTGAAAAACTTCTTCTGGCTTTCGGCCATTGGTGTTCCGCTGTTTGCGCTGATGATTATTTATGCCGTACATGCCCGCGAAACAAATTTGCTGATCACCTCGCAGCTGCTGTGGGGCGCATCGTTTACGTTTATGCAGATTCCGATTTTGCCGTTTATCCTGCGTAACTCATCGCCCGAAACACAAACACCGGCTATCTCACTCAGCTTTTCGACCTGGAGTTTGGCCGGCATTGTGAGTGCTTCAATCGTTTGGGCGCTCAACAGTGCAAACCCGCTGCTGTTTAGTGAGCGGAATCTGCTGACCGGAATAACCATTGCCGGATTTATCGGCCTTCTTTTTCTTGCCCGCGTAAAGCTTAATGAAAAAACAGTGCAGCAAGAACACCGCCGCATCAACATCGGCAATCACGACTGGGGATTAATTGCACGGGCATTGATTCCGGCTTTGGTCATTGCCGTTGGTGCAGGGTTAACCATTCCGTGTATCAACCTATTTTTTTCGCGGGTACATAATTTAAGCACCGATACAATTTCGCTTTGGAATTTTGTTGCTGCTCTCCTGGTAGCCTGGGGCGCATTGATGGTGCCGCAAATCAAAACACGTTTCGGCTACAAAGCGGCTGTTCCGGTCACACAATCGTTTGCTGTTATTTCGCTTGTGCTCATGGCTACAACAGAATATTACAGTCAGCTTACTCCGGCTGTGTGGATAGCTGTTGGCTGCTACCTGCTGCGGCAACCGCTCATGAACATTGCCGGCCCTATGACCTCAGAAATTGCGATGAAGTTTGTAGGCCCGCGCAATCAGGAAATCACCAGCGCGCTCAGCGCCGCCATTTGGTCGGGAAGCTGGTTCATCAGTACCCGCTTTATCTTCGGTATGCTGCGCAAAACCGGCTGGCCGTATGTGGATATATTTATGATCACCGCCGCACTCTATGCGTTTGGTGTGTTCCTCTACTACCTGCTCATCAGAGCTTGGATGAAACGCGATGAAGGAAGTGATGAGTGATGAGTGGAAAGTGGAAAGTGGAAAGTGTAGAGCGAAAAATAGAGTACAACCTGACGCTCTCCACTTTACACTTTACATTTTACACTTAATTTCTCTTCCACCATTTATCTTTTTCAATCTCTTTCAACTCAATGTTCCACCGGAGCGAAATTTCATGTGGTACATTCATAACGGGTATTTCGTTTTTTAGAAACGGGAAATGATGGCTGTAGCACAATGAAAATACACCATTTCCGATTCCGGCCTGTGGTTGGAAAGTTACGTTTACATTCTCGAAATCGGTGTATGCTGAAAGCCTCAGACCGGTAATAATAAAACCGAAATGTGTGCTCCAGCGGCTGACTGCTGCGCCGGCATTTTTTTCGAGTGGGTTGTACAGCAAACTAAATGTTGTTGCACGATAATAGCTGCCGAATATGCAGCCATTTTTGCTGCGGGCATAGGAAAAACCGGCTTCTGCCCACGGCGATTCCCAGTAATGTGCACCTACTACAATGCCAATGGCATTCCGCTTGCGTTTGAGGTCAAAATCTTGTGGCGATGCAACTACTGTTATTGCACTGACCGCGAAGAAAAAAGTAATCAGCAAGCGAATTTTCATGCTTCTTCGTTTTTGCTCAGAATTTGTTTCAGCCGCTCTTCGAGCGATGCGTAATCGGTATATCCGCGGGCAATCAGGTAATATGTATTTGCATGATGCACAATAACAGTTGGAAAACCCGTTGCCTGAAAACGTTGCGAAAGCTGATAATCTTCTTCTGTTTTTTGTGCAACATTTTCAGAAGCCAAAGCATCGGAAAATGCTGAAGCATCGGGAATGTTAAATTCTGCGGCAAGCGTTGTGTAAGTTTCTTTGGCTGTTGGAGCCAATCCGCGACTGTATATTGCGCTTTGCAATGCGTGTGCAAAATCTACCTGCTTGTCAGGATGCAGATCACGAAAATGCGTGAGTGCGCGTGAAGGCATATCGGAACTGAAAATCATGGAACCTTCATCGAGCGCAGCTAAAAAAGGCTGACCAAAAACTACGCCGGTCATGTCCTCTACTCTTTTGTATGCGCCTTTGATGTAAGGTGCTACTTTACCGATTTCACCGGCGCGTTCGCCAAGTACCATGCCGCCTGAAACTACTCTGAACTGTAGCTGACTGCTGTAATTATCGTGCAGTTTTTTCATAACCGGACTAAATCCATAGCACCAACCGCAGAGTGCATCATATACATAGTAAAGTGTCGAATTCATGCTGCAAAGATACGCTGCTCATTTGAGTACATCTGAATTAAAAGTAACTTCGGTCATTACACAACTACATCATGCAGGTACTTCTGATATTATCGATAATTCTTCTGCTTCTCCTACTACCATTGATTTTGCTGCGCATGATCAGTCCGGGAAAAACATCATCCATCCGCGATACAAAAGGCAAGCTGGTTACAGGAAGTATAGCCGTTATTGAACGTGTATCCATAGGCGGCATTGAGCAGGCGATGATTATTCGCGGGCACAATGTAAATAATCCGGTGTTGCTGTATTTACATGGAGGACCGGGCACACCGGAGTTTGCGTTTATTCGCCAAGAGTTCGCCGAATTAGAAAAGCATTTTACCATTTGCTATTGGGAACAGCGCGGTGCGGGGAAATCAGCAAAATGGAAACTGCCAACTGAACACGTTTCACTGGAGCAGTTGGTACAAGATGCCGGCGAAGTTGCCGTTTATCTGCAGCAGCGGTTTAACTCGGGACGCATCTATTTGCTCGGGCATTCGTGGGGCACTGTGCTTGGTGCACATACGGCCCAAGCTTTTCCCGAATTGTTTGCGGCCTACATTGGTATTGGCCAGGTTGGCGATCAGTTTGAAGGTGAAAAGCTTTCGCTCGAGTTTGTTCGCGATCAGGCCAGGCAGTTGCAGCATACTTCTGTTCCCGACAAAATCGGAACATTGCAGTTGCCCGAACGCACTGCTCCGGCGCAGGTTTGGATTCCTTATTTGCTTGCGCAGCGCCGCTGGGTCGCTGAATTTGGCGGCGCATTGTTCCGTACCAACATGAACAAAACAGCACCGCGGCAACTCATTACCTGCCCCGACTACACGCTGCGCGAAAAACTGAACTTTGTAACAGCCGCCAAGCACTCCATGTCTGCACTCTGGCCAACTATAATTTCCGCTAATCTTGCTGAAACAGTTACTGAGCTTCGCATTCCGGTTTACATCATTCAGGGTATTCATGATTACCAAACACCAACTGCCGAAGCCCGTAAGTTTTTTGATCAGTTGAAAGCTCCGCACAAAGCCTGGTACGAGTTTGAAGATGCAGCGCACTTCCCGCATACCGAATGCTACCGGCAAACCGAAACTATTTTGCTGAATGATGTGCTGAAACCTAATCAGCACAATAATTAACTCAGATTTTCAATTTAATGACCACCGGACAATGATCGCTGGCATGCGGACGTTCTTTGCCGATGCCGGCGAAACGTTTTCCGGTGTATCGATCCGCTTTCAGGCAGAGACCTTCACGCACCATAAACGGAATTGCTTTGGGGTTTCTGGCCGCAAGCGCTTTGGAGAGAAAAATATAATCAAGTTGCTCGTACTGTTTTTTATCAGCATAAAAATGTGTCCAGCGCTCCTTAGGATCAGTAATGCGTAATGAAACATCTTCCATCCAGGGCGAATCTTGCAATACACTGATTGCTGCTGAAGGCTGAAAATCGTTCAGGTCTCCCAAAACAACCCAATCGGCTTTTCCGGGATCAGCTCCAAAACGCTCTGTTAGGATTTTAAGCACCTCCTGCGACTGATTCACCCGCCTTGCCATTGTTTCTTCTTTACCGTCGAGCATAGATTTGAAGTGATTTACAAATACAGAAAAAGGTTTTCCGCCAACTGTAAACTTTACTTCCAGACAATCACGCGAGAATACAGCTGACTTGCCTTTTTTCCTTGTTTGATGCGTTGTGCAACTGTCAATCGGAATACGACTGAGAATGGCAACATCAATCAGACGCGGATCATTACCATCAATCAATAGCCGATAAGTATATTTTTCATTGGGGAGAAACTGAGCTACAAAAGACTTCAGCGTATCTAAATTTTCAACCTCCTGCAGTGCTATAATATCAGCATCAGCAGCTTTTATGGCCTGAGCCGTAATTTTTTGTTCCTCGCTGAGAATGGTTTCAAAACGACGGCGGTCAAGTACAAATCCGTTTTTTACAGCATCATCCGGATCAGCAGTGCTTCCGAATTTATAGCGTACGAAGAGGTTCTCACAATTGAATGTGGCAATCGTTAGCGTTGTCATAGTAATGAACCGAAACCGGCAGTGTAAGGGTTGTACTTTTGTTTATTGTTGATCTAATGTACAATCACTAACCTGGGAAATGGTTTACATTTTTTCAACAGACGCTGAAATCCTTATCATCAAAAGAAATTATCCCGGAAAAAGAATAAACCCAATCATACCAATAGCTAAATTTTACAAAAGTTGAGGTGGACGCTTACGTCAAATCAGCCAACGAATAATTGAAAACAAACTCAACAAACAAATTTCAGTTTTAGAAGTTTCAGCAAAAACAAAATGCCACACACATGTGGCATTGAACAGGTTCAATAAAGAGCGATTAACGGCGAATGACTTGTGCGGGTGAACCAAACTTGGCAAGCATTTCATTGATGAAAGCAAGCTTAGGAGAGGGTTGTTGAATGGCTGCATCAGAAGCAATGCCCGATTGAATAATTATCAGCGATTTTAAATTCTTTTCCATCACACAAAATTACATATCCGACCACCGCATGTCAAGTCTTTTTACAGCAAATCCCGAATAATTACCCCCTTTTACAAAATAGCCCCAGCCTTTTTCACTCAACCCGATTACTTCAAAATCGTTCTCTAATTCGCTGAGGTGATTGGATATTGCCATCCGGTAAAGTCGTGTGCGTGCAGGTGTGCTGCCGGTTAAAAATACCCATGTATCGGGATGACCTTCGGTAAAAATATATACCGCTGCTGCTACTGTTGCCAAGGCTAAAGCCGGATTTCCGTTGCCGGATGCGGCGCTGTCGTTCAGTTTTCCGCAGTGTTCATCATAATCTCCGAACGAAAGATTAACGACTTCCTCGGCATCAGTAGGTGTAAATTTTATGAGTTTGCTGAGGTTGCCTTGCTGCGACGGGTTTTCAAATTTGAATATGCTTAAATCCGGCGAAGCCAGTAACTGGTATTTCGGTAAGTTCATTAAACGTAAAATAATTAAATAGTTCTGCTAACTGAAAAAATGATCGTATCGTGAAAAATCTGCGGCAAACATACTATAACAACTCAGCAAAAAGCAAGAACTGTTGAAAAGTTCAACTGTCCTGTTTCGACTTACTACTTTCAGTAGTAACTTTTTTGATCAACCGATAAACTATTATTGAATAATGATACTGAGCGCACCCGAAAACGCCGCACCGATAATTCCAAGCATCGCAACTATGAAGTAACCGGTAAGACTGGCTGCCCCGGCATAATCTTTGGCCAAACGCTGCCCGAGCAGTAAGCTGAGCAAGGAAATACCAGCCAGCAACAATCCGGTAAGCCCGATTACTCTTCCGGTTGCTGTCCAGCAAAACACGGCACCTACGGCACAACCTAAACCGCTCAGACTTTCCAGAACCGTAAGTACAGCCAGCAAAACCGGTACGCTGTTTTTGAACGGCGATGCAGCAAAATGACCTTTCAGCCAATCGAGATTGCCTTTGTAGTTGAAAAGCTTATCGTAGGCAGACTGAAGGAAAACGATTGCCAGAAACGCACAACAGCCGGCAGTAAGAATAGTACCTACTGTTAAACCGGCATACAACTGCTCTGCTGCGCTGCTTATTTCGATCTTATTGGTTACTGCAATATATTCCCCGATTTCTGCCATGGGGTAAATATCGCAATTCGAAGTAACCCAGACTAAGCCATCATTAAAAAGCCGCCAGTCCGGCAGCATGTGCCCGCAAAGCAGCCAATGTAGCTTCATCCGGCTGACGGTCAGCACTGATATGGTCTTTGATGAGCGAAAGCGGTAAATGTTTCGGGTAAACAAACATTTGCAGGTAATGCATGGCGGCGGTAAGCTGGTCGAGTCCGCGGAGATTACCGCCGCGACCGTTGGCTACACCTACAAGTCCTACTTTTTTACCACGAAGGTGTTCGGGGTGGATGCCATCAAACAGCAGCTTAAAAATGCCGGGAAAAGTGCCGTTGTACTCGGGCAAAACAGCTACAAAGCGTTCGGCGGGAAGAATATAGGTTTCAAGCTGCTCCTGAAATGCCGGGCTGCGTTTTCCGTATAAATCGGTAAATGCAAACTCGCGGGGCAGGTCTTCGAGCGAATAGAGTCGGTTCTCATGTCCGAGTCCGGTGAGCAGTTGGCTGTATGCTGTGGCAATGACGCGAGTTGTGCTGCCGGGGCGGTTTGTTCCTGAAATTACAGTGATCATCAGTGGATTAAGGTGTTAACGGGCTGCTGTTTATAAAACGCCGGGGCAGTTTCGGGCAAAAAACGCTACCTTCGGGACAAAATTAAACGTTTGCCGGAATGCAGCCCTGAATACGGTTTTGTTTTCCGGTTCGTTATTAACAATCTCGGCTTTGCTTTGTTGAGCCGGCCTTAGTTTTCGGAAACTGATCGTATGAACATCACTTATTACGGCCACTCCTGTTTTGGTATCGAAACCGGCGGAAAATATCTGCTGTTTGATCCGTTCATTACACCCAATGAGCTGGCGGCCAATGTTGACCCGGCCACCGTAAAAGCTGACTACATTCTCGTTTCACACGGCCACGAAGACCATATTGCCGATTGTATTTCCATTGCAAAACGAACAGGTGCTCAGGTAATTTGCTCCTGGGAAATTCATGTTTGGCTCAGCAAGCAGGGTGTTGAAAATACACACCCGATGAATGTTGGCGGCAAATGGATTTTCGATTTCGGTAAAGTAAAATGCGTAGCGGCTCAACATTCGAGCGGACTGCCCGACGGAACTTACGGCGGAAATCCGATGGGCTTTATTGTTGAAACCAGCGAAGCCAATTTCTACTATGCCGGCGATACAGCTTTAACCTACGATATGAAACTGATTGGCGAATATCGTCACATCAATTTCGCATTCCTGCCCATCGGCGATAACTTTACGATGGGTGTTGACAACGCCATAATTGCTTCCGATTTCATTAACTGTGCCGATATTATTGGCATGCACTACGATACATTTGGTTACATTAAAATCGACAAAGATGAGGCAGTGCGCAAATTTGAGCGTGCCGGAAAAAACCTCACCCTTATGCCGATTGGATCCACTATTGTAAAACCCTGAGGAACAGAGTTGTTAAATAAAATGGGTAAAATAATTGCCGTTGCGAATCAGAAAGGCGGAGTTGGAAAAACCACTACCGCAATTAATCTAGCTGCAAGCTTTGCTGTGCTCGAATACCGCACCCTGCTTGTAGATGCCGATCCTCAGGCCAATGCCACATCAGGCGTTGGTTTTGATCCGAAAAACGTGAAAACCGGGGTTTACGAAACCATTATCGAAGGACGTAATCCCAAAGACATCATTCTGCAAACCACAACCCCCAACCTCGATCTGCTTCCGGCACACATCGATCTGGTTGGTGCAGAAATTGAGATGATTAACATGCCCAACCGCGAACACATGATGCGGCAGGCATTGGTTCAGATCAAAAACGATTATGATTTTATCATTATCGACTGCTCGCCTTCGCTGGGGTTGGTTACAGTAAACTCACTCACTGCAGCCGATTCAGTTATTGTGCCGGTGCAGTGCGAGTACTTTGCACTCGAAGGCTTGGGTAAACTGCTCAACACCATCAA